>CAZFKF010001205.1:0-2307 GCA_964518805.1 uncultured Planctomycetaceae bacterium
GTGTTCCGTTGCAGTACGAGGGGTCACTTGCGGCTCGACGTGCGGGGAATGGATCGCGTGATGGTGTCAAGCTGGGTACTCGCTCTTTCACAAGTCGTCCACCGAATCGCGCGCTACGTCTGCTCGGCCGCCGTGGTGCTTGCACTGGGCGCCGAGGCCCACGCGGCTGAGGCCAAACCGCGTGTTGATCCCACGCGGTATCTCGGCGAGTGGATCGATGGGACCCACCTGAGCGGCGAGGCATTGGGCCCCTGGCATGAGACCAAGGCCTCGCCGATCCTCGCGGGACGCGAGTTGCTGAACGCGGATCGGCCGATTCGCTGGGTCATCGACAACGCGCTCACGGCTGCCGGGCCGCCGGAACCGGCGGTCGAATTGGCCGGCGGGGATTGTTTGCCGGGCCGCGTCGTAGGCTACAGCGACGGTACCGGTTCGTTCGAGCGCCGCGTCGCGCCCCATCTTACGATTGCCATGTCGATACCGGTCGATTGGCCCGACGGTCCGTCCCGGCCTAACGTGCGCGTCGCGCTCCCCTGGCTCAAGCGGATCGTGTGGCAGCGCGTGACGAATCGTTACCAACCTCGGTCGCTGTTCTTCCCCGACGGCCGGCAGATGACTTTCCGCGCGGTTCGATTCTCGGCCACGGGAGTGCAGGTGTTTCGCGAGGGTGCGATTCGCGAGATCGGCTTCGGAGAGATCGCGGAGTTGCACTTTCCCGCGATCGATCCCTGGGAGGCGTATTTCGATCAGCTTTCCGGCCTCAGTCCCGGTCCGAGCGCTCGGCTGGCGACGTGGGAGACGACGACGGGACTTCGGGTCATGGGAACCACGGAACGATTCCGGGCCCGCTCCCATGGCGCCGCCGACCAACCGGCCAATTGGTATCACTTGATCCAGCCGGCGTGGTGTCTGGATTCTCTGTGGGTCCGGCATGATACCATTCGCGTGCGCGCGTATTTCCAGCCGCATGAAGTCCCGCTGACGCGCGTCGAACCGAGCGCGGCCCGCAGCCAGTCCGACCTGGGCGGCGTCTGGCCGTGGCTTACGGACCGCAACGTCGACTCCACGGCGCTCGAGAGCGGCGGTGCGGCCTATCCCTGGGGACTTGGCGTGCACGCGGCCAGCGAACTGGAGTTCCCGCTGCCGGCCGCGGCACGGTCCTTCCGCACGCGATTGGGGCTGGACCATCTGGCTGGCCGCGGCGGGTGCGTGAAGGCCAACGTCTATTTCAACTCGATCCGGGCGCAGCCTGCGTATGCGAGCCCATGGATCGTCGGGTCCGGCGAAGTCCTGGACACCGGGCCATTGGCATTTCGCGATCCGTTGCATCCGCCGGAGCGGCTGATACTCCAGGTCGATCCGGGGCACCAGGGCCGGCCTCCCGGTGCTGACCCCCTGGATATCCGCGACGTCCTGGACTGGCTCACGCCGGTCGTCACGCTCGATCCGGAACGGATCCCGGACGAAGTCTTGCGCCGGTCGCCGCGGCAGGTCGCTGCCTGGCAAGGCTGGAAGGTTGTGACGGGCGATGCCGAGGGCGTCCAGCTCGTGAACCGCTGGGACGAAAGCAATCCGCACGACGTCGGCTTTCGATTGCTGACCGCGGTGGGGCAGCAGCCGTTGCGGCTCACCGGAAAGCTCGCCTCTCGGCCCTACCGCGATCAGTTGCTGCTGTTCGTCTGCCGGCCGCCCGACGCGACGCCAAGCAAGCTGGAGGTCCGCGTCGACGGCCTGCCCGTCGCGCAGTTCGATATCCCCGTGCGCGGCTCGGCGCAGTTTCCGGCGCTGGCCGTTTCGTTGGCCGCGTACCACCACCGCAATGTGGTCGTCGATCTGATCCAGGACAGCCGGGACGAAAAGGCCCTGGTGGAATGGGGCTCCATCCAGGTGGTCAACCGCACGGCGATACCGTAGCCCGCGTGGGGTGGGGATCGGGCCGTCGGGCTTCCACTGGCGCCGAACGCCGGTTACACTCAGGTGGTTTCGACGTGCCGCAGAATGCGGATACTGTCTTGCGGCCTGCTCCCGTCCTTGCCTCTTACCAAGATCCACACGTAATGCCCCTCGCCTACAGCCACTTCGCCAGCAATACATCTGTCGAAACCGCGTTCAACGTCCTGGCCAAGGCCAAGCAATTGCTTGCGGCCGGCAAGGAGGTCATCGAACTGGAGATCGGCGACAGTCCGTTCCCAAGCACGATGTCGGCTAAGGAAGCTGGGATCGAGGCGATTCGCGGCGACCGGAGCCACTATTGCCCCTCGGCCGGCTTGCCCGAGTTCCGGCAGGCTGCTTCGGACTACGTCAACG
>CAZFKF010001206.1:0-2306 GCA_964518805.1 uncultured Planctomycetaceae bacterium
TCCTCCAGCCGGGGGAAGGAGAGATCGCGCTCAACGGGCTGGAACATGGTCCTATACCACCAGGGTGGGTTCTGACAGAAACCCTCAGTAAACCACGCGTGAGGGTTTGTTTCAACCCCAAGTTACCCGATGCTAACCGGCGCTCGTAGTGCGGGCTTCAGCACGTCTGCCGGCTCGGTTGCGACTTAGAAACGGGCTGACGCCCGCACTACGAGCGGCAGCCGGTTTGGCATTGTCGCGGGACGTTGAAACATAAAAGGCCGCTTCCCTCCGAAAGGAAGGAAGCGGCCCCAATCGTCGGCTGGACTCGATTGGACGAGGCCCGCGGCGAGAATCCTCAGAAGGTGAACGACTCCCCGCCGGCCCGGGTGGCCGCGGAGTATTGAATGAAGTGGTCGACCGTCTCGCTAACGAAGCGAACGCTGCCATCGGCCAGTACGCAGTTCGCACCGCCAGGATGCTGGCTGCTCCAGCAAGTGCAACGCGTGTCGCTCACCCAGTCACCCCAGTAGAGGTAATTCCGGTTGTTGATCGGCAAGCGATTCGTCCCCACGGCGGCCAACGGGCTCATCCAGGCTGCGCGTTGGTTGGTGCTGTAATTCATCGTTTGGTTGGCCCCGGCGTTGCGGTTCATGCCCTGCCAATGGTAATCCTCGTAGCACATCAAAGTGTTCGACGTGCCGTCGGTGATGTCGGCCAAGCGGAAGGACCCGCGATAGCTGAAAACGCCGTTGAAGTTGGAGCAATCGGTGTCGCTGTTGCCATCGATCCAGGGCGTACCGGGGTTGCTGCCCCCGACGTACCGGCCGGGTCCAGGAGGATTGGTAGCCGGATCAATCAACGTGTTCTGCAGCGTCCCGTAACCGGGGCAATCCGACCAACCGGCGTTCACGTGCCCCAGGCAGCCGACGTAGTCCGTGCGGGCGGCAGCCGGACCACCACCGTTGCCATCGGGGTTGTAGCCGCCGTTCTGCCCTGGGCTCGTCGTCAGAGCCGGGTTCGGATTGGAGGGACAAATCAAAGCGTTGATGATCGTCTGACGCAACGCGGCGTTCGTCTGTCCGCTGGCGCCGACCACCGTGCCGATGTTCCCCTGCGGGTCCAGGAAGTTGATCTGCTGGTACAGCGGCGCCTGCTCCATGTAGGGGAGCGCACCGCAAATCCAGGAGAAGTTCTTGAAGCCAGCCAGATCCTGGTTGGCATTGAAATTGTAGGGAAGGCTTTCCTTGTACTTGTCGGCGTAATTGTGGCAGGCCAGGCCAACTTGCTTCATGTTGTTGGTGCACTGGCTCCGTCGGGCCGCTTCCCGAGCCGCCTGGACTGCCGGGAGCAACAGGGCAATCAATATCCCGATAATGGCGATCACCACAAGCAGTTCAACCAGGGTGAACCCCGGCCTTCCTCGATACCTCGGACCATCAACTTTTCGCATGACATCTCCTCACGCAAAGAACATGAAAGAAAGGAATTCCATCGTGGCGCACTGGATCGCGGACGCGATGCCGCTGCGATTGCCACGGAACCGAAAATCACGGACTGGGGATTTCGATCTTGAGGTCGTTTGCGCCGGCCTTGACTTCAACTTCCTTATCCGACGTGGCCGCGCTACCGTACTTGTCGGCGAAGGGCTTCTTCTCGGCGGATTTCGACGCGGCCGCGCCACCTTTGGAGTATTTCTGCGCGGCAGCCGCCTGATCGCTCGTCCCCTTCGCAGAAAGGACGACTTTGTACCGTCCGACCATGGCGCCGCGCTTGCCTTGGTTGCCTGTCACCAACTCGAAAGCGCCGTTGCTCACCGAGCCACTAGCGCCCTGCAGCTTCGAGTCCACCGGCGCAAGCGTGATGAGGAGATCGTTAGCCGGCTGGCCCCCGATCGTGAGAGTCCCCTTCACAGGAACCGTATCAGGCCCATCCACGCTGCCCGAACAACCAGCCAGCGCGACAAGACATCCCGACATGGCAACTACCATCGTCCACCGTACGCATTGCATCACCGCAAACACTCCTCAAAGAAGGAAACGATTGAAATCGCGGCGCAGACAGCCGTAAAGCCCGTGCCTGATCCTAGTGTCCGCAAAGGAATCTCTAGCCTGACATAGGGGCAAACGACCCCCATTGGAAAGGCACCATCTTCAGGCCAGTCGTAATCCGGACGAGAGATAAATCTATGGTGGGGTATCGTGTCTATTGCACGACAACTTAAACCATTTCTCGATGGTTACTTATGGCGGATTGTGGCGTGTAATCCTAAGGTGGGGTGAGAACCTCTTGCTTCGGCTAGTTTAGGCAGACTTCGTGTCGAAGTC
>CAZFKF010001207.1:0-2306 GCA_964518805.1 uncultured Planctomycetaceae bacterium
GCTGTACGCTCGGGCTAAGGCCGCCGCAAACAAATTGGCGGCCGCCGTGGCCCAGAGGAAGGCCGCCGACGAGGTCCTGGCCAGCGCCAGGAAGCAAGTGGACGCTGCCGTGGCCGCCTGCCAAGCGCCGCGAGAAGCGGCCGGGGAGTTGGTTCAACTCGATGAAGCGTGCAAGCGCGCGGACGCCGAGGTCGCCGTCAAACGCCAAGAGGCCGCCAAGGCCAGGAGGGCTGCGATACCGGCGGAGCGGACGGTGGAAAAAGCGGCGATGCAGGCCGCGGCAGCGGCGCAGAAGTTGTCCCAGGCTGCGGCGAGGAAGCAATCGTCCGAAGAGGCCGTGACGAAGCTCAAAGAGCGGATCGCCGCCGCCCGGAAGACACACCTACAGGACGAAGAAGATGCCAAGGCGGCGGAATCCGCAACCGCTCCCCTGAAGGCCGAAGCGGACAAGCGCCGAGCGACGTATGCGGCCGCCGTGAAAAACCTCGAAGAAAAACTCGCCCTGGCCGAGCAGGCCAAGACGAAGCTCTATCGCCTGGTCGACGCCAGGCAGGTGCCAGCGATCCTGGAGAGTCCTCGGGCGCCGAAGCCCGCCAACGGCATCGACGGATTCGTGTTCGCGAAGCTCCGTGCGTTGGGCATTCAACCCGTGCTCTGCTCCGACGCGGTGTTCGTGCGCCGCGCCTATCTCGATCTGACCGGCACGCTGCCGTCCGCCGACGAGGCCAAGGAGTTCATCCAGAGTACGGAGGCCAACAAACGCGTGGCCCTCATCGACCGGCTGCTCGACCACCCTGCGCACGTCGACTACTGGGCCATGAAGTGGTGCGACATCTTGAAGGTCAAGGCGGAGTTTCCCGTCAAGGTGTGGCCCAACGCGGCGCAGGCCTATCACCGTTGGGTGTGGGAAGCGATTGCCCGGAACAAGCGCTACGACCAAATGGTTCGCGAGCTCTTGACATCCAGCGGAAGCAACTTCCGCGTCGGCCCAGTCAATTTCTACCGCGCCATTCAGGAGAAGACCCCCGAGGGCATCGCCGCGGCCGTCGGTTTGGCGTTGATGGGCACGCGGATCTTCGCCTGGCCGCAAGAACGTCGGGACGGCATGGCCGTGTTCTTCTCGCAGGTCGGCTATAAGCCCACCAGCGAATGGAAGGAAGAGATCGTCTTTTGGGACCCCCGAAAGTCGACTGCCGTGTCCAGCAGCACGGCGGCCGGACTGGATTCCGTGGCCAAGGCCGTGACCGCCACCAACCAGATTCCGGGGATGTTGGAGAAACCGCTCGACCCGAACCGGGCGATCCCAACCGTCTTTCCCGACGGCGTCAAGACGACGATTCCGCCTGACCGCGATCCCAGGGAGGTGTTCGCCGATTGGCTGATTCGGCCGGAGAATCCCTGGTTTGCCAAAGCCATCGCCAACCGCACCTGGGCATGGGTGATGGGACGCGGCATCATCCAGGAAGCAGACGACATCCGGCCGGACAACCCGCCCAGCAATCCCGAACTCCTGGCCTACCTCGAGGAAGAGTTCGTCGCCGGCGGTTACGATCTCAAGCGGCTGGAGCGGCTGATCCTCACCTCGACCACGTATCAATTCTCTTCGGTGCAGCGATGCAAAGGCCCGGAAGCAGCGGCCAACTTCGCCAGCTACCCGCTGCGGCGAGTCGAGGCCGAAGTGCTGATCGACGCCCTGAACGACATCACCGGCAGCTCGGACCTTTACACCAGCGCCGTGCCGGAACCCTTCTCGTATATTCCCTCCGACATGAACGCGGTGGGATTGGCCGACGGAAGCGTCACCAGCTCGTTTCTGACTTTGTTCGGGCGGTCGGCGCGGGCCACGGGCATGGAAGCCGAGCGCATCAACGACCTCGGGTCGTCCCAGTGGTTGCACATGCTCAATTCCACCACGATCCAGAACAAGCTTCAGAACGGACCAAAGCTCAGGGCCTTGCTCTCTTCGGGCGCCAAGCCCCGCCAGATCGCCGAGCGACTTTTCCTGACGATTCTCTCGCGGTTCCCCACGGAGGCCGACTTGGAAGCCGTCGAGCAATATTCCAGGAACCGAGCGAAGACGGGACGTGATGCGTGGATCGATCTTGCCTGGGCACTGGTCAACAGCCCCGAGTTCCTCCTGCGGCATTGAAGCTTGCGGAATCGATCGGCACATGGTCCCAAACAAGACAGACGTAGGAGGATTCGAATCGTGAGTAGAAACCGCAAACCGGACCGCCGACAAGAGGTCTCTCGTCGCGAGGCCGGGCGCCTTGGGAGCCACCCTGGAACGGTGGACGCCATCACTT
>CAZFKF010001208.1:0-2305 GCA_964518805.1 uncultured Planctomycetaceae bacterium
GGGCCTCGACGCCCTTCATGATGATGTCCAGAGCGCTTTCGGCATCCTGCTCCGCGGGCGGACGGCCCGGGCCCTTCTTCCACGGCCGGCCGCATTCGGTGAGCCAAAGGGGAATTCGCTGGCGCTCGGCGGCCAGAACGGACTTGTCCTGCGCCTGAAGCCACGCGCGGTACCGCTGCACCAGGTCTTCCATCTCCATGGCCCGGCCGTAGGTGTGGAAGCTGAACGCGTCGACCACGTCGAGCAGTCCGTTCTCGGCCGCCGTGTCGAGGTACTCGCGATTGCAGTGGGCCATCACGCCGCCGACCAAGGACACGTCGATCTTCTTCTCGAACATCCCGCGGGCGATTGCCTTGGCCAGCGGGACGTATTGATCGGCCGGCAGGTTGCCGCCGAAGAAGATATCGGGCTCGTTCCAGATCTCCAACCCGCCCCAGGTCGGGCGCCAATGCTGGGCGATCGCCTGCCACGATTGAGCCGCCGCCACCAGATTGTCCGGATACACGGCCACTCGGCCCATCCACGCCGGGCCGTCGTGGGCCATTTCGAGCACCTCGACCCCATGCTTGGCGCACGTTTTCCGGAGCGTATCGAACCGGGACGGCGTCTCCCAATCGTTTCGGTCGGCGCTCGGCTGAATTGCTCCCCAACTGAGCCGCTCGCGGATCATCTGGATGCCGCTCCGCTTGGCCACGCGCACCAGCCCCTCGCGTACCGCGTCGTCGCGCACCAGCCACGACAACGCGCCGTCGATGGCGAAGAACGCCTCGGCCTGTCCTTTCCAAGCCGGAACGGCGACGACGCCGAACCGCTGCTTGGTCGCGGCGAACTCGATATCATGGAATCCGCAAGGCAATCGCAGCGGAGTCTCCAGGACGCCGCCGACCGGATTCGCCTGGCCCGCCGCCACCTGCTGCCCGGCGTAATCGCGGACCACGAACTGCACGGCCCCGGACAACTCGCCCTCGACCTTCCATCGCACCGTCGAGGGTGTCTCGGGTTCTACGAAACAGCCCTCGATCGTCGCGGGCCGCAACGTGGCCGACTCTGCCGCACCGGCGGCCAGAAGAACGAAGACGCCTGCTAGATATCTGGGCATCGCGGAAATTCCTTTGAACCATTCATCCGAGCGACGTTGACCGAACCAATTCGCAGCCTGCACTTTACACGTTGCCCTGCGCTCTCCGCAATCGCTCCCCCGTCTCCGATGTGTCCGCCACGCGTAGGTTGGCTCTCTGAGCCGACCGATCTGGGCTGACTCGCTCCTGGGGACCGGCTTGCCAAGACCAATGCGGTCGGCTCAGAGAGCCAACCTACGGCGCGATCGGCGCATGTTCGGCTGCGCTTGGCGCAGGTCTCCTGACCTCGCCGATGGACCGACCGCAGGTCTCTAACGCGATGGCTGGCCGACGCCGATCTTCTGGCGGCAGCCAAGCTTGAACGACCTTTCATTCTATCGACGCCATACGGTCAGGATCAGCAACGCGGCGTTTTGCCTTGCGTCCTGGCCCATTTGGAGGATGCGTTTTTGCCGAACGATTTCTTGGAAGATGCACCAATCCGACATTCCGGCCGGTGCGGGCCGGTCGTGATTCAAGGCACGTCGATGCCGAAGTCGTGGGGGCCTGCCTCACGAAAGTGCTCCGGCGTTGTGGGCCTGAATCTCTCAGAATAGCTTCTCCCGCCCTTGCTGATCGCCTCGAACTCATCCCAGATCCAGTCGATCGTCGATAAGCCAATTTCGCCTCGACTCCTTTCCTCAAGTTCGTCGGCGAAACGATAGTAGCGTTCCTTGTCCCTGAGGCAGCCCGGCAGATACAGACAGTTGCACACTCCGTTATGCGTCCAACCGACGACCCAACCCCATTGCTTTCTGGTGACGTCCTTCGGGCGACGTTGCGCAAGGCCATCGACCGCATGGAGGATTCGCTCGGAGGCTCGCCTGAACTTCAGCCACGGCGCAAGGCTGAAGTGGTAGTGAGTGTAGACGATGCCTCCCAGGAGGACGACGATCAACGTCGAGCGCAGAAGGGAAGACGACGAGAAAGCCCACCCAGTCGGGATGGCTGTTGCCTCGGGCCTTGATGAGGCAATGGCCCAAGTAATGACGACGGCAAGCGCTTCGATGGCGAAAGCCGCTATGATCCCGTAAATGAAACTCGCGGGGAACGTTCCGTTCTCCAATTCGTCGAACCAGTCTGCCGCCGGCTTTTCTGGATACTCCAGTGCGAGCATCGTGAAGCAGCTTCCTAGCAAACCGGCACTGAACCCAAGGAAGGCCCCCAACCATGCGACCATGTGGCGA
>CAZFKF010001209.1:0-2303 GCA_964518805.1 uncultured Planctomycetaceae bacterium
CACCCGAATCCGGAGCCCGGGTTCCAATTCGATCCAGGCGATCTGGTGGCTGTCCTTGACCGGCGCCCAAGTGCCTTCCATGCCGGCAGGCACCAGGGGCTTCCACAGGTTGAACATGTCCGAGCCGCACACCTGGCGGAGTTCCTGCCAGCCGCCAAGCTGAATCAACCCGAACACAGTAACCATTGCCGACCCGATGATGAAGATGATCGTCTGCAAGGTGTCGGTGTAGGCCACGGCCCGCAGGCCGCCGATCACCGTATAAAGGCCGGTGAGTACGACGACCGCCACGGAGCCGATCCAGAAGGCGTCCAGGACGATGCCGGCGCCCAGGTCGAAGTGAACCTCCGGCAGCAGGACCTCGAACACCTTGCCGCCGGCGTAGATGCCCACCGCCAGTTTCGTGAGCACGTAGGCCACCAGGGAGATGATCGAGAGCACCCAGCGGGCCGCCGGCGTGAACCGCTTTTCGAGAAACTCGGGCATGGTGTAGACCATCGACCGGGCGTAGAACGGAATCATGACCCAGGCCAGCACCAAGAGGCACCATGCGTGCAGTTCATAGTGGGCCATGGCCACGCCGTCGGTGCAGCCCGAGCCGGCCAGGCCGACGAGGTGCTCCGACCCGATGTTGGACGAAAAGATCGAGGCTGCCACGATGAACCAGCCGAGGTTACGCCCGGCCAGGAAGTAGTCGTCGGCCGTGTCGCGGTTCTTCAGCACCGAGTACCAGGTGAGCCCGAGCAAGGCCGCGAAGTACACCGCGATCACTCCCCAGTCGATCCCGGTCATGGACGAATGGGCGGCAGCCGTTGCCGAGGCTTGTGCCGCCGTGTCCGTCGCGACGGCGGCGGGCGCGCCGGCAAACGCAAAGCCCCAACCTGCCGCGGCAAGGAAGATCCAAGATGCCAAGACGAGTCGTCCGGTGCGGCGGAACATCAGCGGGTCTCCTTCATCGTCGGTTCATCCGAAGCAGCACAGCATCGAAGAAACAACGGCACTTCCTCACCCAAGGCGGCCGGGGAACGGTTTCCCAGAAAGGATCTTACCAGAAGATCGCGTACAGTGCCAATGTTGCCAGGACCACCGCCACGCCGGCCAGCTTGGCGCCGCCGGACGAAGTCAGTTCGATCTTGGTTTGTTCGGGCAGCGTCACCGGCTGCGCCAGGGGCCGCATCAGGGTCATGATGCCGAGCACCACCACGACCGCGAAGAAGCCGATCGCGATGCGGTCGAGGAAGGCGAGCCCCGGCAGGGCTAGCTTGAGGCCGCCGTAGGCCACGGGGCTCAGCACCAGGCCCACCACGGCGCACGATCTCGGCGCCCGCTTGACGAACAGCCCGAACAGGAACACGCCCAGGATGCCCGGCGAGATGAAACCCTGGAATTCCTGGATGTAGGTGAAGATGCCGCCGAACTTGGGATTGTCGAGAAGGGGCGAGATGAAGCAGCCGATGGCCGTGAAAACGAGCACGCACACGCGGCCCACGACCACCAGCGTGTTCTGCGAGGCGTCCTTGTGCAGGTACTCGCGGTACAGGTCCATGGTGAAGATGGTCGAGGCGGCGTTGAGCATGGCGGCCAGGGAACTGACCACGGCCCCGAAAATGGCGGCCAGGACGAAACCACGGAGCCCGGGCGGAACCAGCTTCTTGATCAGCAGTCCAAACGCCGAATCGTATTGATAGCCGATAAGCTGTTTCTGGATCTTGATCTGGTGATCGGGGGAAGAGGCGTTCTTCGCCTCGATTTCCCGGAGGATCGTTTGGTTCGACGCGACGGCGTCCGGGCCCGGTGTCTTGGTTCCCGTAACGCGAGCGTTGAACTCCACAATCTCCCCGGTGATTTCCGGATAGAGCTTGGCGAAATCGGCGTCGAAGGCGAACGCGATTCCCGCCGCCGGCGGGTTCGCCTTATTCTCCTCGAAGAGCGCCAAGGTCTGCCGGTTGTCGCCCGAGGCGGCGTCGGCCTTCATGTCCTCGCTGTACAGGCTGAAGGCCATGATGCCCGGAAAGACCACGATGAACGGGATGATCAGTTTCATCGCCGCGGCGAAGACGACTCCCTTCTGCCCCTCGGCGAGCGAACGCGAGCCCAGGGTCCGCTGCACGATGTATTGGTTCAGGCCCCAATAATAGAAATTGGGGATCCACAGCCCGAGGACCAGCGCGGTCCACGGGACGAACTGGTCGCTGGCGGGGAGGACCATGTGGAGTTTGGGGGCGCTCACCACGCGGAACCGTTCCAGGGCCCCGGCATTGGCCAGGTCGGCCGGGAGCCCGATCGCCGCGGGCTGGGCCGCC
>CAZFKF010001210.1:0-2302 GCA_964518805.1 uncultured Planctomycetaceae bacterium
GTTTCCAGCATGGAGCGAGTCTCGCGTGCCAGCCGCATCGATCCGGCCCACGTTTCCAGCGCGCCGAGCCTGATCCGGCACGACTCCGTAGGGAGGTTGGCATGAGCGGACTGTGCGGCATGCGATTGGCGTGTGGCATGCCGTCACGCGGCACAGCCGCGGGTCGGCATGGAATCGCGAGTCGAGGCATCCATGCTCACCCGACGCTTCGCGACGCGAGAGCATGCCACACAGTGGTCGTGAGGGCATGCCACACGCTAGATGGAGGTGTGGCATGTCGCTCCTGAGCGGTCGGGCCCACTGGAATGCGTTCTGGGAGGTGTTCGGCCTCCTCACCCGGCATCGCCAGCTTACCTGGGAGATGACGCGCCGCGAGATCGCCGACCGCTATGCGGGCCAGGTGTTGGGCGTGTTCTGGGCGGTCGGCCACCCGCTGGCCTTGATGGGGATCTACGTGTTCGTGTTCGCTTGGGTCTTCCAGGTGAAGATCGGCGGCACGCTCGAGCTGCCGTTGGACTACACGACGTACATCCTCTCGGGCCTCATCCCGTGGATGGCCTTCCAGGAATCGATGAACAAAGGAACGACCGTCATCCTGGGAAACGCCAACCTGGTCAAGCAGGTGGTCTTTCCCATCGAAGTCTTGCCCGTCAAGACCGTGATCGCCTCGTTCGGCACGCAGATCGTGGCCACCGGGGTGCTCGTGGCCTACGTGTCGGCGAGCCACGGCAGCCTGCCTTGGACCTACTTGCTGCTGCCGGCGCTGTTCGCTTGCCAGGCGCTGGCGATGATCGGGGTGGCGTACGTGTTTGCGGCCGTGAGCGTGTATTTCCGCGATCTGAAGGATATCGTCCAGGTGTTCTGCCTGGCCGGAATGTACGTGATGCCGGTGTTCTACTTGCCGAACATGGTGCCGGGGGCGTTCCGGTCGCTCTTGTACGTCAACCCGTTCAGCTACATGGCCTGGTGCTACCAGGACGCCTGCTATTTCGGCCGCTTCGAGCATCCCTGGGCGTGGCCCGCGTTTGTGGCCGGGTCGCTGGGGACGTTCTATCTCGGATACCGCGTGTTCCGGAAGCTGAAGATCTGTTTTGGGAGCGTGCTGTAGAATGTCCTGCGGCGATCTGGCCATCCGCGTCGAGAATCTCTCGAAGATGTACCGCGTCTACGCGCGGCCTGCGGACATGTTCTGGGAAACGCTCACGCGCCGGCCGCGGCACAAGGAGTTCTGGGCCCTGCGCGACGTTTCGCTCGACGTGAAGCGGGGCGAAGTCATCGGCATCGTGGGGCGCAACGGGGCCGGCAAGAGCACCCTGCTGAGGATCATCGCCGGCACGCTCGACAAGACCTCGGGCAGCGTGGCCATCAACGGCCGCGTCTCGGCGATCCTGGAATTGGGCACGGGGTTCCACGGCGACTACACGGGCCGGGAAAACATCTATATGGGCGGGCTGTGCCTGGGCATGTCGCGCCAGGAGATCGATCGGCGGCTCGACGCGATCATCGACTTCAGCGAGCTGGCCCCTTTCATCGACCAGCCCTTCCGCACGTATTCCAGCGGCATGAAGGCCCGGCTCACGTTCTCGGTGGCGATCAGCATCGCCCCGGACATCCTCATCGTCGACGAAGCCCTGGCCGCGGGCGATTCGGCGTTCGCCACGAAGTGCTTCCGCCGCTTCCGCGAGATTTGCGATTCCGGGGCGACGGTGCTGCTGGTGACCCACTGGAGCGGCTACCTGCCGCGGATCTGCACGCTGGGAGTGCTGATGGAGCGGGGCGAGATACGCGAAGTCGGCCCGCCCGACGTCATCGCCAACCGCTACGACACCCAGGTGCTCAGCGCCAAACTCAACGGCAAGCAGCACGCGCCGCCCTCCGCGTCGCCCGTGCGCCTGGAGCGGATTGCGTGGACCTCGGCGATGATGGCTGGCGACGGAGTGGCCCTGGTGGGCCGCGAAGTGGTTTTCGACCTGGAGCTGCATTCCGACCGCCGGTACGAGAACGCCCTGGTGGGCCTGAGCCTTGTGCGCGACGAGGACGGCGTGATCGTGGCCTCGATCAACAACCGCTTCGCCTTCGGGCCCGACTTTTCCGAGGCCGCGTGCCACCTCGACCTTCAGCCCGGCCGGAACCGGTTGCGCGTGCGGATCCCGTCGCTGAACCTGGGCGAGGGGGTCTACAAGGTGAATCTCTCGGTGGCCCCGCACGAGAAGGTCAATAGCGCCGCCGAACTGCTGTGCCAGGTCGCCGACTGCCAGCGGATCGCCGTCCTCCGGCGGGACATGAAACAATGGGTCACCAC
>CAZFKF010001211.1:0-2293 GCA_964518805.1 uncultured Planctomycetaceae bacterium
ATTGATTTCGCCGGCCATGGAGACAAGCATGATCATCTTCTTCGACGCTTGCGCCAACTCGTCCTGGCTGTGCCTTGCCCCGAGGAAGCCGAAGTAGATGCGGTCGAATGCGTTCGCCGAAGCGGGGTCCACGAAAAGGCCGTTCGTCAGCGCCAAGAAGTCGTAGCCCGTGGTCCCGTCCACGGCCCACTCCTTCGGAAGCGGTTCGTCCCCGCAGAGGATCTTCTCCGCTACCACGTACAGGGGCCAAGCTCCGCGCTGCCCGCATCTCTCGGCCATGCGTTCCGCAAAACAGGTCGCCACGCGTTGTTCCAGATCCTCGGGGATGCGTTCGCCAGGCAGTCGGGCCCGGACCCAGGCCAGCACGTATTCCTCCTGCAGGCGCCGGAAATACTCGGCCGGGTTCCAGAGGCCATCGGGGTGATCGACGCGCAGCCCGCATACGCCGCCTTCCGTCAGAAGACGGAGCACGAGTTGATGCGTTGCCTTGAAGACGGTGGGGTTCTCCGTTCGGATGGCCGCCAATTCGTTGATGTCGAAAAACCGACGGTAGTTGATTTCCTCGGTCGCGACGCGCCAGTAGGCCAGCCGATAGGGTTGCTGTTCAAGCAACGCTTCCAGCAGGTCGAAGCTGCGTGGATCGCCGACCGTTCCATTGAATTGCTCGACCGTGTCCAGGAGTGTCTTCTGGACCACAGGGTCACCGCCGCAAAGGGTCGCGAGCCGACGCTTGATGACTTCCTTCTCCCGTTGGCGCTCTGCGATCTTCTCCGCGCTGGTTTCAGTCCTCAAGGGAAGATGACTCAAACTCGTCATGATGCTCCGCAGTTCCTGGACGTGCGGGTGTTCCGCGTCCAAAACGCCTGCCAGACGCGTCAGATGCTGTTCGAGGATGGGAATGTACGTTCGCGGTTCGGCCGGCAGCGTCAAGCCGAAGTAGCTCAGGAAGAAGGCGCCACTCTCGTAGGCAAGGCGGATTTGTCCGGCCTCAAGGGCCTTTCCGAATTGATCGCCGAGGACGGGCAGCAGGACCTTCTGGCTCAAGACCGGATTCACCGGGTCCCAGTCGATGTCGAAGCAGGGAGCGTAAACCGAACTGGCGCCATTTTCCAGGACGTCCATCCACCACCCGTTGCCGACGTCTCCGATCCCCATGTGGTTGGGAACGACGTCGAGAATCAGGCCCATCCCCAGTTCGCGCAGCCCCTCCGTCAGTCGCCGAAAGTCGTCCTCGGTCCCCAGGTCGGGATTGAGCCGGCTATGGTCGCAAACGTCGTATCCGTGTTCGCTGCCAAGCCGGGCCTTGAAGATGGGCGACGCGTAGCAGTGGCTGATCCCCAGCTCATGAAGGTAGGGAATCAGAGCCAAGGCATCGCGAAACGTGAAATGGCGATTGAACTGCAAGCGATAGGTCGCGCGAGGGACGCAGCGCTGCGCGAAGCACTCCCGGACCAACGCCCCTACCGACGGGGTGCTCTTGGCTTCATGGAGTTTTTTTTTGAGATCCTCAACGCAGACCTTCAGCTTGTCGCCCAACGCGACAAACGCGTCGAGCCACTCCCCGGCTTCCGAGTCTCCGGCCTGGAATCGCTGCAGGGCCTGCGGCCATTGCGTCTTCATCAGGTCGCAATACACGTTCTGTGGGTGCCACATGTCTACGGCGCACGGCAACGAGCATGCCAGGCCCGCCAGGTCGTCGAACTCCTTGAGAAGTGCGAGCCGCTCCGGCGCCGTACGAAAGGCGTCAGCCGCCGCTGCCATGCGCCTGCCGAGCTTGTGGGCCACCCCGGTCATGTCCAGGTGGACCCGCTGCAACGCGGCTTCCTGAAGGAGAGGGCGGATATCGTCGACCGACGGTTCCTTGTCGTCGACATCCCACCGGACGTCGGTGTTTAGCAGGAAATCCATCGCCGCCTGGAATGCCTTCGGCCGTGGAATTCCCAGTTCGCTGAGGAATCGCATGGTGGGGAGATGCTCGTCATAGATCCGGCGGTAAGCCGTCCGCGCGTCGTTCAGGTGGCTTTGGAGGATCTGCCCGAGCACGTGTCGCTGCTCGTCGCGGAACAAGGATCGCAGAGAGTAGGTCGATTCGCCAAAACCTCGATCCAGGACGCGGACCACCTCGGCGAAGTCCGCCTTTTCGAGAGTCTGGAACAGGTCCCGAACGAGTTCGACGTAGGATTCGTCGCCCATGAAGGCCCGCACGCCGCCATTCACATTGTGACCGCCGAAGTGGACGGCTGCGAACGTCATATCGGCGGATTCGCCAGTAATCTCCGATCGGAACAGCGTG
>CAZFKF010001212.1:0-2292 GCA_964518805.1 uncultured Planctomycetaceae bacterium
GGCCTCCCGTGATCTCGCCGACTTGGAGTCGAAGCAGCCAAACCCCGCCTTGCGCATGCCGGACAAGATCCTTGAGGGGCATGGATTCCGGTTGATTGCGCTCGGGATCGTAAACCGCGAGCGCCTTGCCCACTCCGTCGATGCGGAGGATTCGGCCGGCTCCGAGCAGGAAGTAATAGCGGCCAACTTCCAAGGGGGGGGAGAACGTGACGGTCATCCGTCGTTCGGCAGTCTGAACCATTTCCATCTGCGGTTCGCATTCAACGTCAAAGAACTGCCGGACCACCGCGAGCCGGCCTCCAGAATCCGCGGCTTTGAACGCTTCGAGGAATCCCGGGGCTGCTGAAGCCAACGATTCCGACGCGGCCTGGGGCGGCGAAACGACTTCCGCCGCGGGGCCCAATGGCATCCCTTCGTCCTCGGGGAAATCGAGCAGCGACTCGTCGACCACACGGGCCCGGCGAATCGGCTTGCTTTTCTCAGACGTTCGAACGACGGTCGGCTCGCCTTCGGAAGCGTCTGGGAGCTTCGACAGCGGTTCCAACGCGCTTCGAAGCCTGGACAACAGGCGTAAGGCCGATTGGGACTGCGCTCTCACATCCGCGATCTCGGTCTTGAGCTGTTCGAGCTTCCCAGGCTTGTGGCTGTCCTTGATTGCCTGGAGCTGGCCCTCGGCCTTTCTTTCCCACTGTCCGATTCGTTCTCCGAATTGGCCGTAGAACTGATCGTACCGGTCATACGCCTCGCGGTATTTTCGATCCTCGAGCTTTCTTCGCGACTCTTGAAGCGCTGCAAAGAGATCGTCGAGAGGCACAACGACTCGCTTCTCGATCCTGAGGCGCAGTCCTTGAACCGCGGCCCCTGCCGAGCTGAACAAGTGATTCGCTTCCTGCCGCCCACGGATTTCGATGTCGCTGTCCGGCATGACGAAGTGCAACGGCCTGGGCCTGGCTTGGAGAAAAGAAACACACCGCCTGCGACGAGCGAAGAGGATTCCAGCCCATCAGCAGCACCATGCGGATTCTTCGGATAGCGCCGAGTCTACCACGAGGAAGCGGTGAAGCAAGGGGGGCAAGCGTCGGACCTGGTCGAATGCGTGGAATAAGCCCCCTCGGGGTCCGCCGTTGGCGGGCTTCAGATCAGGCCGTCGAGCGAGCGGAGGCCAAGGGGTTCGCGCAGGGCGAAAGGCTCTCCATAACGCGTGCCGATGGACCAACCCCAGTAGGCTGCCTGATCGCGGAGGCGATCGAGGAAGGTGGGCGGGTCTTGCGGCCGGCCTTCGATCAGTTGGCTGCGATAGCATTCCAGAACTGTGAGCTTCTTATCCCAGAACTCGCTGATGTCGAGCACGAAGGCGGGCTGGGCCAACAGGCGAAGGTGTACGCAATAGTAGTAGATAATCCGCTCGGGGTAATGCGGCGAGCCCGGCATGTCGGTCTTGGTCAGCTTCGCCCAGAATCGGGCAGCCTCGATGAGTTGCGTGGCTGCCACGTGATCGGGATGGGCATCGGTCCAATAGGGGCAAAAGACCCATCTCGGCCGCGCCTGACGAAAGACGCCTGCCAGCTTGGCACGGGCCTCCAGCGTCGGCTCCACGCTGCGGTTCGGAAGCCCGAGGTTCTCGCGCCAGTCGAGCCCGAGAATCTCGGTCGCCGCGGCGGTCTCCCGGGCCCGGATCTCAGGCGAGCCGAAGGGCGTTGGTTCGCCGTTGGTCAGATCGAGCACGCCCACGCGATGCCCCTGGGCCTTTAGTTTGAGGATCGAGCCTCCCATTCCCAGTTCTGCGTCGTCCGGATGAGGGGATACGATAAGGATGTCGAGCATAATCTACGATGGCAGGGGTGTTTAGGTTAGCAAGAGATGCGGCGTCACAAGAGAGATTCGTGCCATTCTTCGCGGAGAGGCTCCCGGCGGGCAAGGCCGTTGTTCGAGCAGCCTCGCCGATACCCGATTCGGACGCTATTCCTGCAAAAACTGGTCTGGACGAGCGAGAAGAGTTCTGCGACACTCCCCACCCTTGTCCGTTCACGAATGTCCTGGTCGGTCAATCTACTCTTTTGGCTCCTCGTCGATCAACATGTCCCGGAATGCCCGATGGTTCCTGGCCGCCTCCCTGATGGCTTTCGGCCTTTCCGGCTGCAGCAGTCTGGATCTCCGCGGCGACTCGTTTCGCGAGGACGAGTTGTCTGCGGCGTGTCGCCAGATGCGTCCAAAGCAGCAACCAAACGAAGCTTGGGGGATGAGCAACAAGGCCTTGCAGATCGAGAAAGACTTCGGATACCAATGATTGCC
>CAZFKF010001213.1:0-2290 GCA_964518805.1 uncultured Planctomycetaceae bacterium
CCGTGTCGGCGGCATACCGGCGGCCGAACGCCTCGAACAAGACCGTGTTCGTGTGCCCACCCGCATACTCGTTGGCCTCGAACACGTGGACTTCGTGCTCGTCGGCGAGGAGGCGGGCGGAGAGCAGGCCGCTGATGCCGGAGCCGATGATCGCGATCCTCATGATGTGCTCCTTGGGAGACCCGTGCAGCACCGAACCGTCAGCCTTTCGCCAATTCTCGGACTACAGCCAGAGCTTCGGCCACGTGCCGATCCGCCGCGAATTGGGAATTGAACACATGCCGGACGATTCCCTCCTTGTCGATGACGTAGGTGACCCGCCCCGGCATGATCCCTAAGGTCTTGGGAACGCCAAAAGCCCGCCGCAGGGAACCATCCGTGTCGGCCAGGAGCACGAAAGGCAACCGATGTCCGCTCGCAAAGGCCTTGTGACGTTCGGCCGAGTCCGAACTCACTCCGATGACCACCGCCCCAGCCTGGACGAAATCCTCGTACGCATCGCGGAAACCGCATGCCTCCTTCGTGCAGACCGACGTGCCGTCCTTGGGGTAGAAGAAGAGCACAACTGCCTTGCTGCCCCGGAACTCCGCCAGGGAAACACGCTGGCCGGCTTGCGACGTCAAGGCAAAGTCGGGGGCATGATCGCCAACCTGAACTGACGCCATACTCCAGTCCTTTCCTTTCGGGAAGCGTGACTGCTTCGTCTAGCATACCCGATAGTCTGTCGCAACGCATGGGGGCAACGGGTACTCCCCGTCTCAGCCGTACGGCCGGTGGAGGGCGAAAGCCATCCTCCGTTGGCTCCCGATTCCAGGTTGGTCCCTCCCTAGACTCATGCGAGCCCGGCGCTTCAATTGCCGTGGCAAAGCGGGCGCGGCCCCGGGGGCATCGTTGACCGTCGCTGTTCGCGAGTCCACGATTCGGGCCCCGGACTCAGTAGCCGCTGCGCATCGATTCATCGCCTGCGCCGGCCAGCTCACTTCATCAGGAGCAGGCTTAGCGCCATGACGGCCATCCCTGCAAGAAGGCCTAAGAGGCTATCATGCCCCTTGCCGTAGGCGCGACTTGTCGGCAGCAGTTCATCGAGGCTGATGTAGACCATGATGCCGGCCACACCGCCGAAGAGAATGCCCAACACCTCGGATGGGATAACGCCGGACTCACCGCCGAGCAGCAATCTTAACCCGGCGTACGCGAGGATGGCTCCCACCGGTTCCGCCAAACCGCTTAGCGACGAGTAGACGAACGCCTTCATCCGATTGCCGGTCGCGTAGAAGATGGGCACAGACACACTGATGCCCTCCGGGATGTTGTGCAGCGCGATGGCAATGGCAATGGCGATACCCACACCCGGGTCTTCAATCGCTGCAAGAAAAGCGGCGAGTCCCTCGGGGAAGTTGTGGATGGCAATGGCCAAAGCGGTGAACAGCCCCATGCGCAAGAGCTTCCGCTCATGCACGCGATGATCGTGGGCCCCCGGGGCGGCATGTGCCGGATCAGCCGCAATCGCATCGAAGTCCGGAAAGGGCGCGGAATCGTCGTGGAGCGGTGCAATCTCGTCCTCCGTGTGCGTTTCGTGAGGGTTCTCTGCCGACGGAATGGACTCGTCGATAATCCCGATCAGGAGGATTCCGCCGAAGAACGACGCTACGTTGATCCAGTGCCCCCAGGAGTTCCCATAGGCAGCAACGAGAGCGTCGGTGCCCTTGACGAAGATCTCGACGAAAGACACATACAGCATCACGCCGGCGGAGAACCCCGTAGCCACCGACAAGAATCGGTGGTTCGTTCGCTTGGCGAACAGCGCGATGGCGCTGCCAATAGCGGTCGCCATTCCCGCCAACAGCGTCAGCCCCAAAGCAACCCAGACATTGCCCATGTCGCTCACCTGACCAACCTCATGGCAAACCGGGCGCTATCCCGCAAAGCCCGCCGGCGCGATTCCAGCAGCCCGTGACTGGCGAAGCGCCGATTGAATCATCATCCATTCCCCGACGTTTTCGAGTGTCAACAATCCCACCAGCTTCCCGTCTCTCAGTACGGGGACAGTCGAGGCGCGGCCCTCGTGCATCTTCGCAAACACGTCCTCCAGCATCGCGCCGTCCTGAACCACCGGCCAGTCCCGGACCGTGAACTCCGAAACCGCCGCATCACGCCGACCGGCGGCCACCGCTTGAATCAGATTCTCTCGCGTCAATACTCCCGAGAGACGCCCTTCCCGCATCACGGGGAAATCATGTTGGTGCCCTGCCAGGAGTTCCTCGACAGCCACGGATACCCGCTCTTGTTC
>CAZFKF010001214.1:0-2289 GCA_964518805.1 uncultured Planctomycetaceae bacterium
GCGACGTGCATGCGGTTAAGATCGACAAGCTGGTCGTCTATGCGCTCATTCAGGATGGCAAGTTGACGACCGTTGGGCTGGATGCCGTTGAACAATTCACGCTGCCACGCGATTTCCTTGATCGTCTCGGCGAATTCGTCCAAGAACACAAGTTGGTGTTGGTTCACTGGCGGAGCCGAACACTGTTTGAAACTCAAAAAGACATCATGGCGTATTTCGGGGCAAGGGGCTAACCAAGCGGTGAACCGGAGCCGCCGATCACGCGGGTTTTGAAATCATGGTTTTCTGGCGGCGGCCCGGTTACCGCCGTCGTTGGCCGGTCAGGCACAAGTGCAATCATGACCCCGCAACCCAACCCGACCTTTATCGCAGCATCGTCCAAGACGATCGCCATGGGCGAACTCGCGGACGAACTCGGTATCTATAAGCAGACGGTATTCAAGATAGCCAAGCGGCTTGGTATTCAGCCGGTCAAACGCCGCGACGCCGCACGCGGGAATCAGCTGATTGCCCTTGTGACGGAAGCTGATGCCGCGGCGATTCGCGACGGGTATGCGCAAGGCCGACGCAGCGGAGCAGAGGAGAACTCCGAGATACCCGAGTTCGCACCGGATGAAGGGTGGTTCTACCTTATCCAGCTTGAGCCCGAGCATGATCCCGGCCGCTTCAAGGTCGGTTTCACAACTGATCTTGATGGGCGTTTACGCCACCACCGCTGCTCAGCGCCGTTCTCGACGTACTTGAAGACATGGCCATGCAAGCGCCTCTGGGAACGTGCCGCCATCGACTGTTTGACCGCGGGTGCCGAGCAGCTCCATACAGAAGTCTTCCGAGCCGCATCGTTGCGGAAGGTACTTGAGACGGGGGATCGATTGTATGCAATAATGCCACCAGTCGCACCAGTCGCGTCCACCGAATCGGAAGAAGAAGCTCCTGAGCAAGGTGGGGGCCGGCTAACCAACGGCTGAAGCTGACCGGGGCCGCCATCCTGGTTTTGCGGGCTTCAACGTCCTTGCAAGGCGGAACGGGCAGCTTGCCATACACGGCTTGGGACGCCGTGATATAATGTCAATATGGACCCGACTCTGATCCTTGACACGAGCGTGCTGATTGCCGGCCTGCGGTCATCGCTCGGCGCGTCGTTTGCGTTGCTCGATATGGTCGGGTCCGGCCGTTTCACCATCGGCCTCACGGCAGCGTTGGTGCTGTAGTACGAGGCCACCTGCATGAAGTCGTTGTCTGCGCTGAACTTGTCGGCCGACGATGTAAAGGAGTTGCTGGACTTCTTTTGCCATGTGGGCAAGCGGGCTGCCATCCGGTTCCAGGTGCGCCCGAGTGTCGCCGATCCCGACGATGAACTGGTGCTGGAGGCAGCAATTGCTACCGGGAGTGAGTGGATCGTCACTCACAACATCCGAGACATGGCGGCTGGGGCCGCGCGGTACGGTATCGAAGTTATTACGCCGGGCGAGGCGCTCCGGCGATTGGGGGTGGAGCAATGAGCAGTTTTGTTGTCGAGTTGCCAGTTGAATTGCAGGCGGAAGTTGCTCGTCGCGCGGGCCAGAAGCCAGGCGGGGAGTCCGCGTGGGTGGCGGACGCCGTTCGTGAAAAGCTCGAGGCGTGCGCCGAGTTGGAGTACCTGGAAGCTCGCGCAGCGCGGGGCGACCGCAAGGCTTATGACCAAGTTCTGTCCAAGGTTCCTGCCGCGCCTCCTATTCCGGGAGACGAGCGCAGTCCATCCCGGCTAACCAACGGCTGAAGCTGACCGGGGCCGCCACGCGGTTTTCCCAGCTTCATAGTCTTTGCCGGCGGCCCCGCCAGCTTAGCCGAGTCGTTCGTGCGCCGGTGCAGCCGCATTGACCACCGATACAATGGGGGCCTCTTCAATGGGAAGGCACGATTTCCACGGCGATCGGGAAGGCGGGGCAACGGTGTTCACCACGAGCCCGCAAACGAGGGCGATGAGCGTCTGGTGCTATTCAGCCGGATCACCGGGATCGTTCGAACCAGCACGCTTCAGGGTCTTTTCGAGTTGCGCCTTGACGTCGGCTTGAATCTCCTTTGAAAGGTCCGTGGGCTTCGTGGGCTGCGCCGCCTCCAGCAGCGCGTTGCCGATCGCGCTGCTGAACATCGCGTCCTGTTGTCTGGACGCCTCTTCAAACGCCTTGGCTTCCTCGGCTCGTGCCTTCGCTGCCGCCTTCGCTTCTGTCTCGCGTTTTGCCTTGGCGGCGATTTCCGCCTTCTTCATCGCTTCGCGGAAGGCAGCCGAGTAGCCTTCCAACTTCACTT
>CAZFKF010001215.1:0-2289 GCA_964518805.1 uncultured Planctomycetaceae bacterium
TTGCCGTCGCGGAGCTCGTTGCCGCTGACGGCCCTGAGGTAGTCGCCGCCGGTGGTCAGTCCGCCGATGTCGAGGTCGCTGGCCGTGCTGAAGTCGAAGCGCAGGCGCACGTTCTCCTGCCCGGCGTAGTTGCTCAGGTCGATGCGGGCCTGACGCCACCCGGTGTTTTCGTAGAGTTCCTGGCCGCCGTTCCAGCGGACCGTCTCGTTGGTGCCGGCGGCGCTGGAAGCGTTGTGGGTGCTGTCCATGTCGGTCGTCGTGCCCACCAGGTCCCAGTTGGCCCCGTCGCTGGAGATGTAGACCCGGAAGGCGTCGTACAACTGGCCCGACTCCGTCGCGGCGTAGTAATTGAAGTACAGCACCGGCTTGTCCGCCGCCTGGTACCCGGAAAGGCTGAAATCGTTCGTGGTCAGCGAGCCGTGGGCCCCGCTGGGCATGTCGTAGGAGCCGCCCAAGTAGCTGCCCGGCGACGTGGGACTCGCGCTGCGGTCGTAGAAGATGTAATCGCTTCGCGCGTCGGTGTAATTCGACTGCCCGGGCTGGGTTGAGATCGTCTGGTAGTTCCTCGGATCCTCCAATCCGAAGTACATGGTCATGTTGCTTTGGGTGCTGTTGTCCACCGGGTACTCGGGATAGATGCGGCTGTTGTCCCACATCGTCTTGACGCCGTGTCCGTCGTCCCCGGAACGCCGTTCGGTGACGTGCCAGAGGTTGTAGTCGATATTCGAGAAGGCAATGCCCGTGGCGCCGTAGACACCCGTGCTGACGTGCGTATTGCCGTTCTGGAAAATGCCCTGAAGGTTCCCTTGCGAGTCCATCGCCCAGACGGTGCCGTCGCTCTGGGTGAGGAAGAGCATCTGGGCGTACTTGCCGTTCTCGACGTTTTGCGGGCCGTTCGTCAGGCCGCTCAAGTTGCGAAGCGCGCTGCCGGTGCTGTCGGTGATGAGGCTCACAGGGAACAGACGTGGCCCGGTGGCAACTCCATCGGAGTTGTGATTCCGCCGCATGTCGCGCTGCGAATTGGGATCGATGGGATCGAATCCCCAATTCCATCCGCTGGGGCCGGCGCTTAAGGACATGGGCGCAGCGGTATCCAGGCTGTTGGACGCGCCTCGCCAGACGTCCCGAACCTCAAACAAGTTGTACAACCCGGCCGGGGCCAGCGGATCGGTGGGGTCGCTCGGAGTGTACTGCACCGGGTTCTGGGTCACCGCGTACAGCCGGCCGTTGATGTACGCCAGGCCGGTGACGTTCGACCCAATGTAGTTGTAGTACCCGTTGATATAACCGTCGCTCGGCGTCGGGTCGCTCACCCCGATCGAATAATCGAAGCGATTCGTGTCGTTCGAATCGGCAAACGTCAGCATGCCCAAGGGGAGCACGCTGCTGTTTCGTCGTGGGTGGCCGTACTGGTCGGGGCGGGGCATGTCCACAACCTGTCCGGTATTGGTGTCGATCACATACACCAGGTTCTGCCAGAAATCGACCTGGTTGCCCCGTCCGCTCATGCTCCCCACGGCGAGGGCATACCGGCCTTGGCCGGCCCCCGAGGTATTCGGGTCGAACGCGGACGCCTGGACCTGGTAGACGAGATCGGTCCGGTCTCTTGGGCCGCCGCTGTTCGGATCGATGTCGCCCGGGATGAGTTGCGTCGCGTAACCCTCGGCCAGGCTGGTTCCATTGAACGACGTCGGGGCTTCGTATCCCGGCTCGAACCGCGTGGCGTCGCCCGAGTTGTGCCATCGCAAACCGGTCGTGGACGTGTTATTCGTGGCGTAGCTCGCCGTGTACAGCCGTCCGTCGCTGCGGACCCCAACGTCGCTGTAGTTCATCGTCGTCCAGCTCGGAAGGTAGCTGGTATACGTGAGATCGATCTCCTCCTGCCCGGTGAAGGGATTCACCGTGTGCAGATCGGAACTCGTGACCACGTACGCCGTCACGTCGCTGAGGCTGAAGTCGTCGGCGTAGGCATTGAGCTCGATGACCTTGGAGGAGTCGTCGCCGCCGTACGACTGGTTGTCGGAGGAGGTGACCGGGAACGCCTGGGTGACGGCGTCCTGGGCCACGCCCGAGTAATTGGAGTAGCCAATATGGTCGTCGATGATCCGCTGGACCGAATTGACGGGTTCGCGGCGCACGAGGCGCGCGGCCGCGTCGGTGGTGTCCTCGGCCAACACGCTGGGGATGCGGTACTTGGGCGCGACCACCACGGTGTAGCCGACGCCGTTACCCTCCGGCAGGTAGACGGGGCCGATCGACGGATCGAGCGAGCCGGACGAGCCGCGGCTG
>CAZFKF010001216.1:0-2289 GCA_964518805.1 uncultured Planctomycetaceae bacterium
CCCGCCACGCTGGCGATGTTGATGATCCGGCCACGTCCAGACTTCATCAAGGCCCGCGAGGCCGTCCGCGTAAATAGGAACGTTCCTCGCAAATTGATGGCGATGACCGCGTCCCATTGCTCATCTTTCATGCGCATGATGAGCGTGTCCTTGGTGATCCCGGCGTTGTTGACCAGGATATCGAGCCCGCCCCACGTCTTCACCACCTCGTCAACGACTGCGCTTACCCGTTCCGAGTTGGTCACGTCGCAGGCCACGGCCATGGCCGTCCCTCCGGCTGCGCCAATGGCCTGGACGGTCTGGGAGAGTAGGTCGGCGTTGACGTCGACGCAAGCCACCTTGGCCCCGCATCGGGCGAGGTTCTCGGCAATGGCTCGGCCCAACCCCCGCGCTGCCCCGGTGACCAGGGCCACTTGGCCGGACAGATCCGTCGTCAACCGCGCTTGCGCCTCAGCCATGATCGTTCACACCTCCACGCTGTGACAGACCGCCTTCCGGTCGATTCTTCTCAATAGGCCGCGCAGCACACGACCGGGCCCGACTTCGTAGTACTGGTCGAAACCTTCGTCGATCAGGTACCGCATCGAGTCTTCCCACTGGACCGGCTTGAGCACCTGCTCAACCAACAGGCGACGAATTTCCTCAGGCGAGTCGTGCGGTTGGGCGTCGACGTTCGAGATCACGGGGATGCGCGGCCGATGCATGGGCACTCGTGAGAGGGCTTCGGCCAGCCGCTGATCGGCGGGCCGCATGACCGGCGTATGAAACGCTCCGGCGACGGCCAGCGGAACAGCCTTCATGGCCCCAAAAGACTGCGCCGCCTCAGCCGCCCGTTCGCACGCCGCCACAGTGCCCGAAACAACGATATTGCCCGGGCACAAGAGATTCGCCACCTGCAGCACCTCGCCGCCGCGGGCCTTGTCGCAGAGGGCCTCGACCTGAACCCGCTCCAGCCCCAGGATGCTTACCATGCCACTCGGCGTGGCGTCCGAAGCCTCCTGCATGGCCGCTCCACGCTGCTGGACCAAGGTCAGCCCGTCTTCGAAATCCATCACCCCGGCGAAGACCATCGCCGTGTACTCGCCCAGGCTCAGCCCCGCCGCAGCCTCGCACGAAAGGACCACGTCGGGCGATTCGGCGCGAAGCGATTCCAAGGCGGCTAGGCTGGTTACGAACAACGCCGGCTGGCTCACGACCGTGGAATCGAGGTCTTCGGCCGGACCCTCGAAACACAACTTGGCCAAATCGTAGCCAAGGACGTCTGCGGCGCAGTCGTAGAGCCGACGGACGGCGGGCAGCGACTCCGCCAGCCGCTTGCCCATCCCGACCGTTTGCGCTCCTTGCCCGGGGAAGAGAAACGCGATCTTGCTCAAGGTCAGCCGGTCCTCAAGACTCGGGTTTGACTACCTCACGCCCCATGTAGTGCCCGCAATTGGGGCAGACCACGTGCGACGGGACCGCCTTGCTGCATTGGGGGCAGTAGCTCAACTGCTTGGGCTTCTTGGCGTCGTGGGCCCGGCGGGATCCCGTTCGGGCGTTGCAATGTTTGCGTTTTGGGACAGCCATCGTACCTGCTCGAATCCAAACCAGATCGGGGTGCTACGCCCGCAATCACCTAGTACTTTGCCGCGGCGGGCAGTAACGCAAACCGGTTATGGTAAGCGCCCCGAGACGACGTGTCAACCGAAGCTGGCCAACCCCCATCAGAAGATGGCATCTTCCACGCCGTTCGCGGTAAATATCGTCTTCGTGCGCACCAGAATCTCCCGATCCGCCCTGGTGCAGAAGGCCAACAACATGTGGGCCGTGCTGCCTTGACCAGGCGAACCCCTCCTGAGGAATGGGGCTTCTGCGCGAAGCGAGGTACGGTTGCCACCTCGCTGTCCGCGGCCTCAGCGACCGTCACGCCATCAAAGCGCCTCGCACACCAGGTCGCCGACCTCTTGCGTGCTATAGCCCATTTTGCCAGCGGCCTGACTCTTCATCTTGGTGCCGGTGACGGTCTGGATGGCTTTCATAACGCGGGCACCGGCCTTCTCGCAACCACTGTGCTCGAGAAGCATGGCGGCAGCCGAGATGGTGGCGATGGGGTTAATGACGCTCTTACCGGTGTACTTGGGGGCGCTTCCGCCCATGGGCTCGAACATGCTCACCCCGCCCGGGTCGGGATTGATGTTGCCCCCAGCCGCCACGCCCATTCCGCCCTGGAGAATCCCCGCCAGGTCGGTGATGATGTCGCCAAACATGTTCGTCGTGACGATCACGTCGTAGTATTCCGGGTTCTTGACC
>CAZFKF010001217.1:0-2280 GCA_964518805.1 uncultured Planctomycetaceae bacterium
GACGACCTTCCAGGGCAGTCCGTCCTTCTCCTGCCAGGAGCGGAACTTACCCGTCCGCTTGTCGTAGCAAGCCAGGCCGTCCTCCGTTCCGATCCACACGCGAGGACCGTCGGCCTTGACCGCGAAGATGTGATCGTTGGGCAGGCCGTCGGCCCTGGTGAAGTGTTTCCAATGGGTGTAGACATACGGCAGTTCGTTGTCGGCTGCCGGCTTGGGAGCAGGCGCCGTGGGGATGGGCGCCTCGGCCGACTTGGGTTTCTCGGCCGCGCCGCTTGGCGACGCGAACAGGACCGCCGCAATCATCGCGGCTGGCATCAGCAGGGGGCTTGGTAATGGTTTCATCGCGGGACTTTTCCTCATGAACCGAAATGACGGTGATAAACTTCCGACGTGTTCGTCGCGACGTCGCACGGCGTCGTACGTGTTGACTCCGGAAACAGCTAGCGTCCGCCGGATGAACGGCCTCGGCGAGCGGGGGGACTCGCGGGCGGATTCAGGGGGTCATCGCCCCACGCCGACAGATTTCTAAATTCCTCCTCCGTATAGACCCGTACGGGGGCCGTGCCCACCACGGCGTACTTGGCGGTCTGTTCGCCCCTGCCCAGGGTCAACTTGACCGTGAACCAGTGCGCGATGCCCTGCAGGTCTTCCGATCCGATGTCATACGCTTTCAGCTTCTGTCCCGAATTCCAGATTGCATCCCGAACTTCGACGACTGCGTCGCCGAACGTCAATTTGCCGGGGCTCGCCTGGCCCTTCTGCCACGCGTTCAAGGCGGCCTCGAGCGCCTGGCGCGCCGTGGTCTGGTCGGGAATCGGCGGCGCAGGCGACTTGGAGCATCCGAGCAGCGCCGCCGCGCAGCCGACTCCCAGGACAGCCCAAGCGACGAGTCTTTGGTTCATGATCTCTCCTGCCTAACGTTGCTTGAAGAGATCGGGATGGGCGTCGATCTGCTTTCGGACTTCCGCAAGCTGGTTCTCGATCAGGCCGGCCTGTTGGACATTGTGGGCGGGGAACTTGCGCCCGGGCGGAAAATCCATCAGGGGCCGGGAGCCGGCCGAACGGGGAAACCGGCTCTCCATGTAGTGAAGCTCCGCCACGAGCATCGTGGCGAGGTCGTAGACGTCGCTGGGCACGACCTGCCCTGCCGGCAACTTCCAATCGACCTCCAGCGTGGCCCATCCCAAACGTTTCGCGACGCCGCGCACCTGGTCCATGCACCGCATTAAGCGGGCGTGGACGTCGGTTGGGGTCTTGCCGCGTTCGAATGGCGGGGCGGCGACCTCCGCAGCGTCCGGGAAACGCGCCAGCAGGCGATTGGCCGTGCCCGCTGCCTCGGTGAGCTGCTCGAAAACCATGGTCGGCGTGGGTCTGGTGTCGAGCATCAGGCTGAGTTGACGGTTGACGGCGACGATTAACTGAAAGACATCGGACGGGGTCTTGCCGGAAGCAACCGGAGGTTCCCGGCTCGCCTCGAAGAGTCGCAGATGGGCCTTCACGCGGCGAATGTTGGACGCCGCGGCATCGACAACGGCCAGAACATCGGCAGGCTTCGTGAGGTCGGGCATGGGGGCGGCCGGCGGGAAGGCGCCCTCCTCGCCCGCCAGATCGAAACAGAACCGTTGTGCCTTCCGATTCAGGCTCAGGGCCTGGAAATAGTTGTCGCGCGGCATGGCTCCCTTAACCACGACCGCCGGCCGCGACTCTTTGGGGGCCCCGATGTCCCGCCGCACCAGTTCCACTTCCGCCGCAAGCAACTCCAGGCGGGCGAAGACGTCGCCCGGTCGAATCTCCGGCTTGCCGGACTCGGACTGATCGGAGCCGGCCGCCACGGCCGTCAGGCACAAGGCCCAGGCCGCGATACCACAGGCTAGCGTGCGCATGATTTGCTCCCCAGATAACATTTCGGCTCTCCCTCGGTCTGCCTCCGCGCCGTCGCGGCGGGGAGGCGAACCGCCCCAAATGCCGCCGCGAACGTCAATGGGTCCCAGTCGTCTCGCCTCCCGCGCACGTACCCAGCGCGCGCCAGATGTTCCCGTCGATCGTGCTGGAGAATGAACGGCCGGATCCGTCCATCATCATCGCGTTGACCACGCCGGGGTGATGGCTTCGCGAACCGAAGGTCACATAGGTGCATCCCGTCAAGGTATAGCCGAGACGAATCGACGTGAAGTCCATGTCGTAGGTCTTGCCGTCGGCGGGGTTGACGTAGGGAATCCGCGTGTTTGGCGGAAACGTGGTCGTGAACCCGGTGTGGATGATCAGCCCGTTGACCCACTG
>CAZFKF010001218.1:0-2279 GCA_964518805.1 uncultured Planctomycetaceae bacterium
CATTGCCATCTTCGACCGCTCGTGGTACGGCCGGGTGCTGGTTGAGCCCATCGAGGGCTTCTGCACCGAGGCCGAATGGAAGCGGGCCTATCAGGAGATCAACGAGTTCGAGAGGCAACTGGCCGAGTACGGCACGGTGCTCGTCAAGTTCTGGCTCCAGATCGACCGCGAGGAACAACTCCGCCGCTTCCACGACCGCCAGAACACGCCCGCCAAGCAGTGGAAGATCACCGACGAGGATTGGCGCAACCGCGAGAAGTGGAAGCAGTATGGGGCCTGCGTGGTCGAGATGCTGGAGCGCACCAGCACGAGCTACGCCCCCTGGACGATCCTCGAGGCCAACTGCAAGCTCTACGCGCGCATCAAAGCCCTGCGCACCGTAGCCGATGCCATCGAACGAGGCCTCGACAAACGGTAAGCGATGCGCGGGGCAGTTCTGCCCTCGCTATTCAGTATTCGCCGTCCGTTTCCTGAACTGCAAAGACGCGTCGTTCACCCCACCGGGTGCGTCCACGGTCCGCGGTACGGCCGCCGCAGCAATTTCGTGGCCTCCTCGTCGCCGACGATTTGCCGGGTCTTCGGATCGTAGACCAGCGCCCGGCCGACCTGCATGGCGACGTTGGCCAGGATACAGCTCGCCGTCGAGATGTGCCCCTCCTCGATGTCGGCCACGGGCCGGCTGCGCTTTTCAATCGCGGCCAAGAAGTCGAGCATGTGGCGCCGCGTGGCCGGCGCGGCGTTCAGCTCGATGCCTTTCTCGGTCACGTCTTCGGGGTACTGCTCGCGTTCGTAGACGCATTCCTTGTGGATCGGCTGGCCGGACCCCATCGGGATGAAGTCGTAGCTCATCGTGCTGGCCTTGAGCGTGCCCTTCTCGCCGTAGAGCACCAGGGCCCAAGGGTACTTGGGATCGGGCGGGGCGCCCCAGGTGCGGTGCTGCCAGGTGACGTTCAGGCCATCGTACTCGAACACCGCGGTCTGCGTGTCGGAAATGTTCGACTTGCCCTCCTTCTGCACGAAGATCCCGCCCGACGAACTGATCCGCTTGGGCCAACCCAGGCCGAGCATCCAACGCACCGTATCGAGCATGTGGACGCACATGTCGCCCACGATGCCGTTGCCGTATTCCATGAAGGTGCGCCACCAGCGGACATGCGGCAGGCCGTCGTAAGGGCGCAACGGGGCGGGGCCGGTCCACATCTCGTAGTCCAGGAAATCTGGCACCGGCTCGACCGGAGGATTGCCGTTGGCCCGCATGTGATAGTAACAGCAGACGTCCACCTGGGCAATTTTTCCCAGGAGCCCGGCCTCGACGATGTTCTTCTTCGCGTCGATCAAATGCGGCGTGCTCTTGCGCTGCGTGCCGACCTGCACCACGCGATGGTGCTTGCGGGCGGCGGCGACCATGGCTTCGCCTTCCAGCACGTCGGCGCTGATCGGCTTCTGCACGTAGACGTCGGCCCCGCTCTCGACGGCGGCGATCATGTGCAAGGCGTGCCAATGGTCCGGGCTGGCGATGAGCACGATGTCGAGGTCCTTTTCCTTGAGCATCTGGCGGAAGTCGCCGTAGGTGCGGGGGACCTTCTTGGACTTCTGCCGCTGGCTGACCATCTCGGCGGCCTCGGCCACAAGCTTCTTGTCGGGATCGCACAGCGAGACGACTTCCGTGGGCGTGACCTGGATCAGACGCATCAGGTCGCTCTTGCCGTACCAGCCGGTGCCGATCAATCCGACCCGCTTGGGCTTCTGGCTCGCAAGGTCGGCCGCTTCGGCAACGCTGAGGCCGCTGGACAGGCAGGCAAGTCCGCCGAGGCCGATCGCAGCCTTCTGGAGGAATTCGCGTCGTTTCATACTCTTGGCTCCGAGAATTCGAGGTTGATGGCAGTAAAATGATTAAAGGGCTCGCCAGGCCTCGGGCCGAAGGGCCGAGGGGCCGAGCGACTGCGCCTCGTCGATGGCCGCCAGCAGCCGGGCCTTGTCGCGCGAAAGGGTCCCGGCCAGCGGCAGGTAGTTCGAGGCGTGATTGGTGCGAAACACGCAGCGCGAAAGGCCGTCGAGGCACGACAGCGTCCGGCGCAGCTCGCCCAACAGGCCCGCAGGGTCCGGCAGTTCGAACGTGCCCGAACGCCACGCGCGATGCAATTCGGTGCCGGGGACGAGCATCAGGGTGAGGATAGAGAAATACTCCGGGTCCATGGCGCTGACGGCACGGCCCGTGGCTTCGGCATGCTCGTCCGAGAGTCCCACGCCACCGAGCCCCAACAGGCCGATGACCGAAA
>CAZFKF010001219.1:0-2277 GCA_964518805.1 uncultured Planctomycetaceae bacterium
CCATTGCAGTCCATCCATGTCGGTGTTCATTCGCGGCCTTTGCCGCAACCAGGCAAGCATGCGCCTTGGGCTTGCATCTGACAAGAGGGCGCGGCGGGAAAAACTCGGGGCGAAGGAATCGCCGGCCAGGCGTTCACGCGAGCCCCGTCCAAGGGGATGAGAAACAACCCCTCATTCGATCAAGCGCTGCGACCCAACGAGGCCCAGAACATCGCGCACGCCGAAATGCTTTGGGCATGGTTTTCACAGAGCCGCGCCGCAGAGCGCGAACCTGCGCAACCGTACAGACACTCGGAACCGCTCAGAAGCAGTCCCCAATTCCCGGAACTCGATGCGTCGCAGAGCGACTACGGCTGCTTGGTTTCGGCGGGACGTTCTTCGGATACGGCGGGCACGACCCAGACCTTCAACTCGGCGTCGACTTCCTGGCCAAGGTGGATCTTCACCGTATACAGCCCCAGTTCCTTGAGCGGCCCCTGCAAGCGAACCTGATCCGCCGTAATGGTGACGTTGTTGCGTTTGAGCGCGGTGACGATCTCCGGGGCTCCCACGGAGCCGTAGAGGTGTCCCTCTTCGTTGGCATTCGCCTCGATGGTCACGCTCTGCCGCGAGAGCGTATCGGCAAGGGCCCGCAACCCGGCCAGCCTGGCCGCCTGAATCTCAAGCAAGCGTGCCCTGTGCTTCTCGACCATCCGCTGGTGGTGCTCGGTGGCCAAGGTTGCCAGCCCTTGGGGAATGAGGTAATTGACCGCGTAACCCCGCTTCACCTCGACCACGTCGCCTTGCTTCCCAAGATGCTCAACCGACTGCACCAGCAGGAGTTGGATCCCGCCGTGAGGCCCGCGCGGCAGCCGCTTCTGCCAGGATCGGACCCGCTGTCTCGCGCCGCCGGTAGTTTCTTTGGTCTCGGCCATGGATCTTCAAACCTCAAACGCTTCGAGAATAGTGAATTATTGTCCGAACTGTGTTTCAAAACGGGATATCGTCGGGCGGAGGGCCGTCCGGCGGCATGTCCATCGGAGGAGCGTCGTATTGCTCACGAACGGGCGCGGACGATGCGCCGCGTTGCGGCTCTCGCCGCGGCGACGGACGAGCCCCGCCTTCTCCCGGCGGTCCCCCGCCTCCCTGGCGTCCCCCCAACATCTGCATGCGTTCGCAGACGACGCGCAGCTTGGATTTCTTCTGGCCATCGGCGCTTTCCCACGCGTCGTATTTCAGGCGGCCTTCGACAAACAGAGGCGATCCCTTGCTCAGATACTCGCTGGCCACCTCGGCCGTGCGTCCCCAGAGTGTCACTTCCACAAACGTCGTCTCATCCACCCATTCGCCGCTGGCGTTCTTGCGGCGATCGTTGACTGCCATTCCGACGTCGCAAACCGCCATTCCGCTGGGGATATAGCGGATTTCCGGGTCGCGCGTGAGATTCCCCATCAGAATGACGCGGTTGAAACTCGCCATGATCGCTCTCTCCCAAGGGGCCGATGAAGGTCGATCTGCTTGTCCGACACGCCGCCTCAACCCCGCCCAACCGATCTGCCGCCGTGATGGAAACGCCGGGCAAGCCGCACAGCCGAACCGTGTGGCCAACGAAAGCCCCGCGGTGCCGCGTGCCGGAGTCGGTGGGTCGATCCCACGCCGAGGCCCCGCCTGCCCGTCACTTGGAGCCCTCGCCGCGTCCGGCGCCGCCGACCGGGACTTCCGCCTCGTCATCGTTCTGCGCGGCCTCTTCCGCCGCCCGTTCGCGGGCCTCGGCAGCGCGGCGTTCGGCGGCCATGGCGGCCGGTCCTGCCAGGGCGTGGGCGACGAGCGTGTCGACGATCCGCGCATCCACTCGGACGAACAACATCCGTAGGATGGTCTCGCTCAGCCGCAGTTTCTGCCGCACGGCCGCAAGTTTCTCGCCATCGAGGCGGAAATACGTCAGCCAATAGACGCCCTTGCGCTGTCCCTTGATGGGAAAAGCCAAGCGGCGTTCTTCCCAAAGCCTGGTGACGAGGATTTCGCCTCCCTCGTCGACGATGGCCTTGGAGATCTGCCCGGAGACCCCTTCGGGGTCGCGCGCATAACGCCCGGCCTCCAAAATGAACATCCCGTCGAAGACGTTGACTGCCAAGCCTTCACTCCTCGTGCGATTCAGTTGTAACGGTTCATGCAGTACGCGATGCCCTGACGGACCCAATCCATCACCGCATCCGCCGCCTGTGACACCGCTCGTTCGATGTCTGGTAACTGCTCGTTCGTAAACCGGGCGAGGACATAATCGGCGGCGTCCCAGCC
>CAZFKF010001220.1:0-2274 GCA_964518805.1 uncultured Planctomycetaceae bacterium
TAGTCGAAGATGAACACCGTCACCTCGCTGATGTCGTGGAGCCGGCGGAGGATCGGCTCGCGATGAGTAACGTTGCCTGCGTTGCCATGGCAGAACAGGACGGCGCCTCGCGACTTTGGGTGGCGTATGTACCAGCCGTGCAGCAGCGTGCCGTCGGCAGACGAGAACTCCACGTCCTCGAATGGCAGTCCCTCCGGATGCCACATTCCCTCGGGATAGGGCGAGGGATAGAAGATCATCGAGTTTTCGAGGAACATAAGCGCCACGACGATCAGGACGTATGGGACCGCCACGTCGCGTGCAATTCGCCACGCCCAGCGGACCGCACGGCCCGAGAAACGCGACGACCCCGCGCCGGACGTCTTTCCGGCGCGGGGTCGCGAACCGTCGGATTGGTCGGGAGCACCAACGGTCTGTCTATCGAGGTTTGCTGAATCCATACTTCGGGTTTCGGATGTCGAAGTCGGCGTCGGTAAACCCGTTGTTCAGCTTGAGGTTAACATACGTGTACTCTTCGATCAACTCGGGCGAGCCGCCGGGTTGGCTGGGCCAGTCGTGAGCCTCGAAGCGGATTGGAATGTTGTGTTCGTCGTCGACGAAGATCCGGGCCAGGTGGAACTGGAAGTTGCGGCGGGGCACGGGATGGACGACTTGAATGCACGTGCAGACCCGGCCGTTGATCTTAGCGCCAGGGAAATACTTCACCTCGCATTCGCCGTACTGAGTGTCCTTCTCACCTTCCTCGATCAAACGCCGGGTGAGGTTCTCGACGCCGATTTCCGTGATCGGATAGTGTTGCCCCTTCATGGCCACAGGCCCTGTGGGGTCCAGCGGCACGGTGCCGAAAACCTTGCGCATCCCGGTGCCGTGCGCCCACATCTTGCCGTTGTTCTGTCCCTTGACCCAGATGCACTCCTGCCCTTTCAGGTGGTCGGGCTTGATGAAGTACATGTAGACGCTGAGCGGCTGGTGACGGACCTTAATGAACATGTACTCGGGGTCGCCTACCTTGCCATCAATTCGTTCGCGTTTGACCATCGTCGCCGAGTAGTCTTGAATTCCTCCGGAAATCTTGAGGCTTTTCTGACCCCAGCGAAGCACCGGCATGAGGGGGTGTTCGTTCGGCTGGCCGGGTGCCGGTCCGCCGCCCAGTCGGGGTTCCTCCGTCGGCGAGTTGGAGCGCTCTGCAAGGCGAATCGGAGGCCGAGCCGCGGATTCACCGGCTGCCTGGCCCCACGCCATCGGACCATCCCAGGTCAAGGCAACGGCGAGCCCGCCGAGCAGGCATGCCATGACGCTCCATCGAATCGGACTCCGAAAATGCATGAAATCGACTCCTTCGCAACCTTTCTCACCGGAGGTTCGGTCGGCGGCTTCCCCCCTGATGGGACATCCGTTTCCGCGCCCCTCCGTGGACGCCCTATTCCTTCGCAAGTTTCTTCGAGAAGACCGCAACTCCGCGGTCGCTAAGTCGTTGTGTCTGAAGTGTCGCCCCATCTGCGGGGCTTCGCACGGCTCAAGCCCGCTCGATCGCGCTCTACAACCCTGTGGGACGTTATCGCTTGTTTACGTGAACGGAATTACAATGTTTCCGCCCGCACGGCTGGATTGCCTAGCCCGCGATCCCTCGCCTGGCATGCGCGTCGTGACAACCGTCCTTGTTTATCTAATCCAATTTCTCAGTTTATCCCGTGCCTTCAATCAGGAGGAGAGCACTTTGGCGAGTGAGTCAGGAATTCACATCGAAGCGATCGTCTCCAACGACTTTCAAGAAAACACCTACGTGGCCCATCTGCCGGGAAGAAGCGAGTGTCTGATTGTCGATCCGGGGCTCGAGCCAATGAAGATCATCGAGTACCTCGATCGCCACGGACTCGTGCCTGCGGCGATCCTGAACACCCACGGACACATGGACCATGTTGCCGGGAACAAGGCGATCAAGGCGCGTTGGCCGGGGTGCCGTTTGGTCATCGGGACCGACGATGCGGGAAAGCTGACGAATCCGCGGTCCAATTTGTCGGCCGTGTTCGGCGTTCCGGTGACCAGCCCGCCGGCCGATGTGATGGTCAACGACAAAGATGCCTATTCCGCCGCTGGTATTGACCTGGAAGTCCTGGCGATCCCCGGGCATTCAGCAGGCCACGTGGTCTACGTTTGGAAGGCGGGGTGTCCCGTTATCGCCTTTGTGGGGGACGTGATCTTTTCTGGAAGCATTGGCCGAACCGATTTCCCGGACGGCGATTTCACCGCGCTGGCCGCCGGTATCCGCGGGAA
>CAZFKF010001221.1:0-2273 GCA_964518805.1 uncultured Planctomycetaceae bacterium
CAAAAACGGCAACCATTACTTGCGGCTGGAAGCTAGTCCTTTCACCCGCCCACCCCAGACCGCTTGGCTTCAAGGTCCAGACCGGCGCAGGGGGGGAGCGTGACTGGGGCGGCCAGGTGTTTGCCGCACGGGCTCATCCTAACTCGATTGCCGCGAGCGTCCCAGGAGACCCCAAAGAAGTCGGGTTCATCCGGTAGCGTCCGGTGATTCCCGGAAATGCCGGACGGCCCGGAAGCTGGGGTGGGGGGCAGGAAGATTGTAGGGAATCAATATGAGTTGCGGATCTGCCAGCGGGCCCGCGCAGGTTCAGCAAGGGGCTTGTCGTACTCGCGGGGCCGCGCTCCGACGATGGCCGGGGCGATGTCGTTTTCGGCGTAGGGGTCGAATCGCTCGGCCTTCTGCTGCTGATACGCGGCAGAGCCGGGCTGCAAGAGTCGCGGCGGCGACACACAGCCGCTTGCGGCCAGCATGAGCACCAACGCGGCAGTCCATTTGCCGGAGCGTTTCATGAGCGGTTCTTTCCGTCCGTGGTAGGCTGCGCCATTCGCTCGCGGATTCTTGAAAGACAACCGAGGGTGCACATCCGCCTCTGGGGGTGCGGATTATAGGGGCTCGATGCCTCGACAAGAAGGCGAATGTGACAAAAGTACGTTTCTTGCTTCGCGCACGGGCTACGTGGGTTCCATCGGCTGCGCGGCGCCCGTTCCGTAAGTCTTTCTAGTTCAAGAGGTTATCGCGTCCGGATGAATCAAGGATGCCGATCCGGCAAGGTCCGCAGATTCCCCGGATTGCACGGCCGCAGGGGAAGTCGCCAACCATGGGCGCGATTATAATGAGGGTTCTGTGCCCCATTCCCGCCCTCTTCCTCTCACCAAACCACTAGCGAGCGATGCCGCGAAAAAAATACGACGAAGACATCTTCAAAGACTCCACCATGACCTTCGGGGAACACCTCGAAGAGTTGCGTGTCTGCCTGTTTCGCGCGGTGGCCGGGCTGTTTGTGGGGCTTCTCGTCGGGCTGATGATCGGGCGGTACGTGGTCGGATGGATCGAAGCTCCGTTGACCAACGCCCTCACCCGATACTATCAAGAACGGCTCAAGGAAGAGTTGCCTTATACGCCGACGCAGACCACGGACCTGGTGCAGCAGGACAGCCTTCTGGCCGAGAAGGTCTACGTCGACCCCGTCGCCATATTCGACCAGATGAAGTCTCTGTTTCCGGAGCGATTCGCCGGGGTTGATCTGCCGTCTCGCGACCCCGAGAAGCCGATCCGAGAAACCGATCTGGCTCGCGTCTTCATGTGGCGCCAGCAGAAGGACGACGCGCGCGTCAGCCCCCGGTCGCTCAATCCGCACGAGGCGTTCATGATCTACCTCAAGGCGTCGCTTCTGGTGGGTGCGGTGCTGTCCAGCCCGTGGATCTTCTATCAGATCTGGAGTTTCGTTGCCGCCGGACTGTATCCGCACGAGCGGCGGTATGTGAACATCTACCTGCCGTTCAGCATCCTCCTGTTCCTGGCCGGCGTGGCGGTGGTGTTCTGCTTCGTGTTCGAGCCGGTGCTGGACTTCCTCTTCACGTTCAACCGCTACCTGGGCATTTCGCCGGAGCCGCGGATCACCGAGTGGCTGAGTTTCGTGCTGATGCTGCCGTTGGGCTTTGGGGTGGCGTTCCAGTTGCCGCTGGTGATGCTCTTTATGGAGCGGATCGGATTGTTCACCGTGGAAACCTATCTCTCGTACTGGCGCGTGGCGATCCTGGTGATTTTCGTGATCGCGGCCATCCTCACGCCGCCCGATCCCTTCAGCATGTCGCTTCTGGCGTTCCCGCTGAGTTTCCTCTACTTCGGCGGCATCCTTCTTTGCCGATTGATGCCCAAGGGACCGGGACTGTTGCCGACGGAGGAATGACGAAGCACGAAGAAGCGATCCGCTCCGGGGGAGCATGGCCCGAAGCACGGGGACGAGGTCAGGGGACCTGCGCCGGGCGGGCCAGCGGGCATCAGCCGGGCGCCTGGTAGACGGGCCCACCGCGCTGCAGATCGCTGGAGAAGACCGCGACTTCGCGGGGGAAGCCAAGCGATCTGAGGGCCTTTTCGATCTGGCAGACGTGCGGGATCGTTTCGGCCGCCAGGTCCCTGCGACTGCTGCTCGGGCTCGTCTTCGTGTTCGCCGTGGCGGGCTACCCCCCGCCGCCGACGCCGTAGGGTCTTGTGGCAAGATTGCCCCCACCCGAGGCCCGGTTTCGTCGGAAGAACCGATGCAGTCGGTCCCG
>CAZFKF010001222.1:0-2273 GCA_964518805.1 uncultured Planctomycetaceae bacterium
GACCCTCCAATTCCAGCAGTTTGAAACCGTCTCACTCCTGGCCGCGTGAGGTATAATTGGCAAAATACCGGGCACGGAGACTGTCCTTCCCTGGGGGGGCGTGCCAGCGGGCGTTCATGCCCCTTGGCTGGCTGCCGGCCTTCACAAGCCTGTGCCCCGGCGTTCCAAGCGGTAACCGAACCCTTACACAGGGCTAGCAACCATGAAGCTTGTCAAGCGAATACTGGCTGGCCTGGACTTCCGACCAGACACCGAGGCCGTTCTGCGAACGGCTTCCGAGGTTGCCAAGAGACTTCGGTCCGAGGTCTCGTTGCTGCACGTCATTCCCCCGGTGTCGTCGTTGCCCCAGGTCGATCTATATGCGGATGTGCCCACGCTTCTGCAGTTGGCCAGAAAGGAGTCGGCCGAACGGCTCGCCGAGTACAGAGCCCACCTTGAGCAGGTAGGGGTGTCCGTCGCCGGGACGGCCGTCCTTGAGGGCGTTGCGTTTGACAGGATCCTCGCTCATGCCGACGATCTCGACCCCAATGTGATTCTGGTCGGCGTCGGCTCAGCGGGAGCCGACAATCGCGCTGGGTTGGGCATTACGGCCGAACGCCTTTGCCGCAAGTCATCCAGACCGGTATGGCTGGTCAAGCCCGAAGCCAAGGTGTTGCCGAGTTCCGTTCTCTGTCCGGTGGATTTCTCCAAGCCATCCGCGCGTGGTCTCAGAAATGCCATCTTCCTAGCCCGCAACTTCGAGGCCCAGTTGAGCGTGCTGACGGTTGTGCCGCCCGTTTCCACGCTCTACGGGTGGCTTGGCCGGGAGAAGGAGGCTGTGCAGCGAGCGCAGGCGGAGGATCATCAGCGCGCCTTCGACGACTTTCTTGGGCAGTTCGATTTTCACGGCGTTTCCTGGCACAAGCTGGTACGCCATGGGCCGCCCGACAGTGAAATCCTCGCAGCGGCCGCCGATGCCCATGCCGATCTGATCGTCATGGGTTCCGTGGGACGCACGGGGATTTCGCGAATTCTGCTCGGCAGCGTCGCAGAACGCGTGTTGCAGGCGGTGCCGTGTTCCATGCTGCTCATGAAGGCAGAAGATACCTTTCGATTGCAGGTCACCGACCAGATGGCCGACATCGAGAGTCACTTCCAACACGGCGCGGAACTGCTGAGGCAGGGATTCGCTGAGGAAGCGATGCGACAGTTCCAGCATTGCGTGTCGGCCAACGTCATGTTTGCCCCGGCCTGGGAAGCGCTTGCCGACTGCTATGAGCGGCTCGGAGACACCGCTCGCGCCGAGGAATGCCGGACTGAGGCGAAGCAGGTCCGTGACACCCTGAGTTGGCGCCAAGTCGAGGCGGATGTCCGCTCCAGGCACCCCCTTTGGCGGCGCGGCGGTTGAGCTCACCCAAGTCGCGGTTCACACGTCGATTCAGCGCACCTTGAAAGGAGAGCCATTCGATGCCCGGTCTCGGCGATTCCCCTGACCCGCTGCTGAAGGTGCTTCAGCGCATCATTCGCTTTGCAGTGCGCGTCCTGGCCATCTTGATGACGGTCTTGATCCTGTTGGGCGTGGCTGACGTGGCCTGGATGCTCTTCGAAAAGGCGATGAGTTCTTCCCCCCGATTCGTGCTTTCGATCAGCGACATCCTGGCGACCTTCGGGGCGTTCTTGGCCGTACTCATCGCCATCGAAATCTTCGTGAACATCGTCATGTATCTGCGCGAAGACGTGATTCACGTCAAGATTGTCGTGGCCACGGCACTGATGGCGATTGCCCGAAAGGTCATCATCCTGGATTTCAGCGAAACCAGCGCTGATTTCGTCTGGGCCACAGCGGGCGTCATCCTTGCGACCGGCATCGCCTATTGGCTGGTAGACAAGGCAGAGGACGTTCCAGGAGGACAGCCCCCACAACCCGGGCCGGCGAGCTTGATGAGTCCGCAGGTGCATGTTGAGCCGCCGACAGTCGCACCTGTCGGCAAACCTGGGGCCACGGAGAACGGTTAGACTTTACACGACACGGGTCCGGGCCCCACGGAGGGGCTGTTCGCGCGACGATTTGCGCATTGAGGTGAGAACCATGCAGACGCTTCTCGGACACCACTGGCATCACCTGCCCAGTGAAGAAGTCCTCGGACTATTGGAGAGTGACCAGACGGGCGGGTTGGACCGCTTTGCGGTCGAGACTCGGCAAGCACACTTCGGGCCGAACGTCATTTCGGAGAAGCGCAAACAGGGCCCCCTGGTCCGCTTCTTGCTCCAGTTTCACCAGCCCCTCATCTACA
>CAZFKF010001223.1:0-2269 GCA_964518805.1 uncultured Planctomycetaceae bacterium
CCCTCCAATTCCAGCAGTTTGAAACCGTCTCACTCCTGGCCGCGTGAGGTATAGTAGGCATTACCGGGAGCCCTCGACGGGGGGCGAATCGACCGGCGACTGTTGCGGGAGTCTTCACCGCCCCAGCAGTCGCTCGGTCGAACCGGCAGAAAGGGTGAAGATCATGCGTTATATTCCTCGCGACTCTAAGGAATACCAAGAGCGGATTCTGCCCTTGCTCTTGGACGGGTTGAAGGCCAAGGAGAAGGCCAAAGGCGCCGCGGACCTTGCCTGGATGCGGAGCATCGGGGGCGGTGAATCTGCTACCGCCGATGACCAGCCACTCGACGCGCCATCGTCCCCCGTCAACCTACTCGCAAGCTGGCGGGAAATCCTGGTCGCTCTGGGGCTCAGAAACAACCGAGAGGACAAGAGCAAGGTATCCCGCTTGAACAAGACATACGGCGGCCCCATCGCCATTCCCGGAATGGGTAAACAACCTCTTGTGGAAAAACCCGCCTTGCTGAAGTGGTGGAGCGGGTTGGCCGCAAAGGTTCAAGCCGAACAAGACCGCCGTAGGGATGCCGCGGCGACGGCTTCCCGAAGGTATAACTACGGTCGGGAAGGGGAAGTCGCCCCCGACATCAGCGGGAATGTCAAGCAGCGACGAAGCGACCGTAATCCCTGACCTCGCCAACCTCCCAAAACATATCAAAACCTCGGCAACCTCTCTTTGCCGTGTTGCTCTCCATGAACCTTTGGAGGGCGACCCATGGCACTTCTGTACCCGGAAGACATCGACCAGCGACTGAACTGGCCGCTTGGCAGGGCTGAACGGTTGGCACGTCAGCGGCGATTGCCCCACGTGCTGTTGCCCGATGGTTCTATTCGGTTTCGGTGGAACGAAATCGAGCGGCTTATCCTCCCGGTGCCACCGTCCAGCGGTCCCGTTCCCGCGGAGACTGTCCGGTGAGCAAGCCCAAAGGCAGAAAGGCGAGGCGAATCGGAGGCCACGGGACTGTGCAGGCCGATGCCCTTTACCCCATCGGCGTCTTCATGCGCCGGTTGGGGATCGGCCGGCATTCGTTGACGAGCCTCCGGCGACAAGGGCTCCCGGTTCGGTCGATCGGCCAGCGGCTTTTCGTTGACGGCAGCGAAGCCGTGGCCACTCTCCGGCGACTGTGGCAAGCGGACCAGGGGACTGACGATCCTTCGGGCCAGCCCCAAAGACCGGGCGAAAACAGCGAACAGTACGCGGAGCCGTACCAAGATACGGCCACGGAGGCCGCATCATGAAGCCTCGCAGCGTCTCCGGCCCACATCGCCCCGCCGACGAGGTCCGCACCGAATGGCACGGCCCGGAGGACGCCGGTTACCGGATCGAGCAGGCCATTGCCGCGCTAACCCTGATCGGCGACGGAATGGCCATTCCGTTGGACTGGTGCGGACTGGCCGACGACGAGGTGCAGGCCGTCCGGCGGGCGCTGGATTCCCTGGATACGGCCAAGTTGGAATTGTCCCGGGCGGTCGCGCTCCTCCTCCGGCGGAGCGGGGAGGACGGGCCATGAGCCGGCCGATGCTCACCCCCGAGATTGTCGAGGCACTAAGCGCCGCAGTCGAAAGACGGGCGTTTGCGGTTTGGGTCTTCCTTTGGACTCACGCCAGTCGAGACACCGGACTAGCTTGGCCGGCTGCATCGACAATCGCCACCGGGGTCAAGATGGGCCGCAAGCACGTGTGTGAAGACTTGGCCGCGCTGGAATCCGCCGGGTGGCTCAGGATCGAGCGCCGCCCAGGAGAAAGCAACCGTTACTCGCTACTCGCCCCGCCCGCTATAGGGTGTCACTGTGACGGGGCATCTTCTAACGGGGTTTGCCACGATGACGGGGCACCACCTGTCCCTGTCACAGGGCAGGGGGTGCCCCTGTCACAGGGCATAAACCCACCAAGAACCCACCAAGAACCCAAAGATACACGTGCGCGAAGGAAGCGGGCCGACTTCGATCCGACCTCGACCCCCCTACCATACCCCTCCGAGCGGTTCCGCCAAACCTGGCTCGATCTATGCGAACACCGCACCCGGATCAAAGCCCCGATGACCGAAATGGCCGCCAAGCGGATGTTCGCCGACTTCGAGCGGTGGGGCGAGGCCAAGGCCATTGAAGGCATGGATTCAACGATCAAGAGCGGCAAGTGGGTCGGAGTCTTCGAGCCGAAGAGCAACGGCCATTCGGGCAACGGCCATTCCGCCCAACGGAAAGCCCCGCCCATCTTCCACCCCGACGGATCG
>CAZFKF010001224.1:0-2268 GCA_964518805.1 uncultured Planctomycetaceae bacterium
AGAAGGCCATGTTCACCCGCTTGATGTGCGGGTTCTGAGCCCAACTCAGCAACCGCACCAACCGCGCCGCCTGTCCGCGGGCCACGGCGTCCAGGTCGCCCGCCGGCACCAGGTACTGGGCGTACTCGAACACTACGGCAACGCTCTTTCGGTTTGCCGGCTCTTCGACCAGCATGCGTTCGAGGAAGGCGTCGAGCCCCAGCAGGACCTTGTCGGGCTCGCGAGGCCAGGTGAGCGGGTCTCCCCAGCGGGCGGTGAGATACTGCACCATGGTCCGCAACCGCTCGGCATTGCCGCCGGCCAGGGCCCGCAAACCTCGCCCCAGATCATATCCCAACACCAGATCCCAGCGGCCAAAGACTTGGGTCGAAAGGAATTCGCCCAGGTTGCAGTACTGGTCGTCACCTTGCGTGGGGCAGCGGATCAGGTCGTGGACGTTTCCATGGAGGACGAACACGCTGGTGGTGCCGGAGAAATACAGATCGGCCAACGCCCTCGCCCAAGCCGGATACCAATCGGGGAGTTGATCGACCGGACCGCCCGCCACCAAAGGCTTTTCGGTGCTCATGCTCACAGACGCGTTCCCTCAGATTCCCCTGCCTTCCTCCGTGCCCTCCGCGTCTTCTGTGGTGAAAATCGTGTTTTCACCTCGGAGGACGCGAAGGAACGCGGAGAGTGTGCTGCCGTGGTCAACCGGTCTGCTTCGCAGGCTGCTTGGCAGGGCCTAGCTCTTTGGTTGCCTCCGCAACGCCAACGGTCTCGGGGGTCACCAGGCCGGCTTGGACCTCGAATTCCCGCAGCGCCTGATCGGCCATGGTCTTTTCCATGGCCTGCTCCTGCTTGATGTCGGCGAGCCCTTCGCCCGACAGGTCGGCCGCAACCCGGGCCTTCGCCCGATTCAGGCCGATCTTGTCCTGGATCACCTGTTCGATCTGGCCGAAATCGGTGGTGACGTCGAAGTTGAAGCTGGTGGCCAGCTTGGCCATCTCGGCCTCGGCCTTGCTCATCTTCAACTCGGCGTCGTACTTGGCGATCTTCTGCCGGACGTCGGTCAGTTTCTTGCTGGCGTGCTTGATCTTGGTGAGGTTGTTCTCGTAGGCCTCCTCGTGCATCTTGAGTTGGCCTTCGTTTTCGGCCAGTTCCTGCTTGGCCCGCTGAAGTTCCAGGGCGAACCTGGCCGCGGTATCGCGATCGCCGGCCGTCAGGTAGGTGCGGATTTTGGCCTCGAGCGAGCTGACGTGCTGCCGGTCGTTGGCCGCCTGACGCGTCACCCGCTCGACCAGCGCCCGGTATCGCTCCAGCCCTTCGCGGCCGTCCTTCAACTGGGCCACCGCCTGATCGTACTCGTATTGCATCTGGGCGATCGGGTCGGCCGTCCAGAAGACGTTCGCGATCTTGTTGACCTGGGCCATGATCGCCTGCCAAATCTTGCCGAAAATCATCGGGGCACCTCTCGCTTTCTAGAAGCTGTGGCAGAGGGGACACCGGATTGCGTGTCCCAGATCCATTTACGCCGTGTATACCTTGAAAGTACGCCTGATGGCAAGTAGCCCAGCACGGGAAGAGTCCTCGTCCGAGGCCGTCATGAGCCGATCATCGAGTGCAAACGCGGCGGTCTGCATGGTTCGCGCTCGGCGTGGCCCTTCCTCGCGGCCCGCTGCTGGAATAATTCGCCGAATCGTTCCGGCCATTGGAGTCGGGGGCTCTCTCGGGGCAGGAGAATTGTGACACCGGACCTGGCTTTGGAAAGGGCGAAAGTCTGGAAAACACAAGTCCAGGCTGTGCAATAAGATCCGCGGCGACGACTGCCACCCGCGACATCCCAAATGGCCCCCCATGGCGGTCTATGCGGTCCTGTCGCGTCTGGCGTTGCCAACCGCGTTTACCTGTGCGGCAAGGGACGGGAGCCGAATAGACTGTTCTTCGCCCAGACCACGGACGGATTGTGGCGTTTCTGATGAAAATGGGTGGATGCGGTGCGGTCTAGTGGTGGCGATACGGTCAGACCAAACCCTCGTACGGCAATAATCCCCCTGTCCATATGGGTTCGGTGCGAGCTGGCGGGTCGCAACGCGTCCATGTTACAATAGTGCCGCGCTGATCTGGCTCAAGGGGAACGGTTGGCTTGCATGGTCCGGGCGGCTGAGCACGAATCGCTGATATTGCAGTTCCGGGGGGTCACCAAGCGATTCGGGGCTTTTGCGGCCCTGAATGCGGTGGATTTCGACCTCCGCCGGGGAGAGATTCACGCTCTGCTGGGAGAGAACG
>CAZFKF010001225.1:0-2266 GCA_964518805.1 uncultured Planctomycetaceae bacterium
AATCCCCAATCCCCAATCCCCAATCCCCAATCCCCAATCCCCAATCCCCAATCCCTATTCCCTATTCCCAATCCCCAATCCCTTCCCCCTTGCGATGCGGCGGCACGGAGGGCTTGGCCCCGGCGCCGAGGCCGACGCCGGGGACGATACCTTGAATCGTGCCGCGGTCGAGGTTGAAAATCGTGAATCCGTTGGCCCCCAGCGATCGGGCGTGATGGATCTGCCCAACGACACGGTCGACCGACAGCGCGGAGCGCGAGGCCGTGGCCCCGATGCCCGGGTAAACCGGCGTGCGCCCGTCGATCAGCTTGAGCTGGTTCGACACCAGGGCCACGAATCCGAGGTCGCTTTCCGTGTAATCCATGGGGCAGACGAAGTCGAGATATCCGGCCTTGATCCAAGCGACCCAGTCCTGGCCGACCGACTCGCGGCACGACGGATAGGCGCCGAACACGGCGGCCGAAATCTTGATCGCGGGCTTGACTCTCTTGGCCTCGCGATGGACCGCCTCGACGAGCCGGGTAATCTGTTGGCATCGCCAGTCGTGATACTCCTTGGCGCGGGGGCCGCGGTGGCAGTCCTGCGGCCAGTTGGCCACCTTCGCGTTGCTCGCGGCCTCGAAACGGCTGCGGCAACCTTGGCAATAGCAGTGCTCGCCGTCGGGGTAGCGGATGTAGTCGAAGTGCAAACCGGCGACGTCGTACTTGCGAGCGACTTCGAGCATGCTCTGCAACTCAAGCTTGAGATTCTCGGGGTGCGAGGGACAAAGCCAGTCGTGCGGCTCGCCGCGCACGGAGACCTGCGTGCGGCCTTCCTTGCGGAGTCTCTCGACGAATGCCCGTGGGGCGTTGGAGAGATTGTGGTTCACCTTCCAGATGTGGGCCTCCAGGCCGTGTTTCTTGCACGCCGCCACGCACTGGGCGATCTGGTCGCCATGCTCCTGGAAGACCTTGCTTCGCGGCAGGATGTCGCTTTCATAATGGGCCAGACCGCCCCAGAGCATGTTGGGGATGACCATGTTGAAGCCTCCGGCGGCCAGTTCCCTGGCGGTGCGGTCCCAATCGCCGGGATAGGCCCCCATGCCCGAGTGCTCCCAGAACGCACGCCCTTCGCCCTGTCGCGACGGCATGGCACGCAGATACGCATCGACAAACAACCGCCGCGCCTCCTGGGCATGTTCGATGGCCCGCGGGTACTCTTGCGCGTCGGCTTGCTCCTTGGCCTTGCGGCACGCGGCGGTTGCGGCGGTCAGCGCCGCGTTTGCGGCGGCATTGCCGCTCTTCTTGACATAGCGGGCGAGTTCGCCCCCGCCTTCGAGATGGCCCACGTGGACGAGTCCCTCGAACTTGCTCGCGGCCATCTGTTTCCACAGCGACGGACAGAGAAAGCCCAGCACGGCGGCCAGCATCTGCCGTTTGCCATCGGGATCGTCGCTGAGCACGATGTGGCTGAAATAGGCCCCGCGATCGCTCACGAGCAGGGCTGCGTGTCCGGTCGGCTGCCCCTGCCCGTCGAACCATCGGCCGACGACCCGAGCGTTGTGCCCGGCCGGTTCGACCGTGGTGATATTCCAGGAGCTCTGCCGAACCGCCTTGGGCAGGCCCGGCATGCCCGCCGCATCGAATCGGATCTCGGAGAACTGCTCGGGCGTCTGCGGCCGGAGGTACTTCGGCTGTCCGAAGCCCAGGATGTTCCCGAGTTCGGTCGGGAGGTGGTAGCAGAGGAAGACCTTGCCGCCTTCGGCGACGAACTCCCGCAGCGCAGTCATGGCCTGGGGAGCGACGCGTGGATTGTAGGCCAGGATGGCCACCTGGCGGCGCCGGAGCGCCCCGTGGGTCACGGCCTTTTCATCGATCGCGTCAGCCCCGAGGCCAAGCCGGCTGAGCATGTCGCCCACGGTGTCGGCGGCCGACATCGCGCTGCGGGTCTCCTGGTCGCCAGTATGCAACTCGGGCGAGGGGATCACCAGGGCCACGTCATGCCAGACGGCGGCCAATCGCCCCAGCCAGACCACCGTGTCGGCAGCCGGGCCGCGCCAGATCGAAATCCGGATGCCGTCGATCTGATGCCATCCGGCCGGCTTGTCCTCGGTGCGGAATGATGCCTTCGAGAACCGCAACGTCTGCCATCCGTTTTTCGACAACTCCGCGCCGGCCGAGTACCACCCGGCGCCGCTGCGAAAGTAGAGGCTCAGGCTTCCCAACTTCTCGGCGGCCGGCGAGGCGATGTCCAGGGCGAACTCGCCCGGCACCGAGAGATCGAGCTT
>CAZFKF010001226.1:0-2264 GCA_964518805.1 uncultured Planctomycetaceae bacterium
GGTCGCGGTACTCGACGTGGACCGGCCGCCGGTCGAAATGATCGTCGTTGGCCTCGAAGACGTAAGCTTCGGCTCCCTCTTGCGCAACAGCTTCGATTGGCAAGACGATGCGGTTGTCCCATCGCTCCACCGGAATCCTGATCTGAATTCTCTGCCCCGGCTTGAATTGCCAATAGACAAAACGGCGGCTATCGGGCCGCTTGTCATCGCGAAGGAGTCGGTTAGGGATTGGAACATAGAAATGAAAGGCTCGGGACTGAACATCGACGTTATCGTCCAAATAGAGGATCTTCAGTCTCGGAAGCGTTTCCTCGCCGCCTTCGGCCTTCGATCCTAGAACTATTGACACCTCCAAGTTCCGGGCAGCCGTTTGGTTGATCGCTCGAACATCCTGCTCGAAGGCCCTGCCCTCGGCGTACAACTCGCCGTAGTCCACCAACGTGCAGAGCGTTTCTCCCGCACTGACGTACTTCCCTTGGGCAACATTCAACTCTCGAACCTGCAAGAGATGGTCGGACGGATTGGGCAGCGAGCCGTTATGGGGAGTGGGTGCCTGGACCGTGAGGCTCTGCACCAACTTCCGCGTTGACGCGATGTTCGCAACCTGATCTTTGGACAATCCGTGCAACAGCAAGGCTTGTTCCTGGGCTCGCAGATGAGCCTCCTGTTTCTGTTGTTCGTACTGGCGTTCCAGCAGGGTTTTTCCGGCAATCGCGCCATCGGCGGTGACCTTCTCCAATCGAGTCACTTCGCGGCGAATCACGTCAAGTTCCTCGACGGTGCGGAGGAAATCGGACTGGGCTTGAAGCAGGTCTTCATGGGTCAAGCGAACGTCGAAGAGTGGCTGGCCCGGCTTGACTGCTTCGCCCTGGATCGGATAGACCCGCGTGACGACCCCCGTCATCGGAGTCGTGACGTTAAACCTTGACCAACCGGGCCGTTCGACGACGATGCCCGGCACCGTGATCGTCCGCTCGAAGGGCTTCAGTTCCACCCGCGCCAGACGCAGGCCGATGTTCCCTCTGGCCTGCTTGCTCAATTTGATCGTCGCCGCCTCGTCATGCACATGATCGTACTGGGATTTGCCGCCATGATCGTGTCCGTCTTCTTCACCTTCGGCGTGCTTACTATGGTCGTGGCCGGCCTCGCCGTGGTCATCGGCGACGGGAGCCTCTTTTGCATGGTCATGGCCGTCGTCCGGTGTGTGAACCGGCTTCTTGACACCGTTGAGGGTGGCGGCCACCAGTTGCTTCAGTTCCGGCGACCATACGCCGGCAGCCACTAGCCCGGCAGTCGTCAGCAACAGGGCTGCCAGGAGCCACCATCGCCGCTTCTGAGGAAGCAATCGTCGAAGGAATTTGGTTGTCATGGTCGTCCTTTCCTGCTCATGGCAGATGTGTACGGTAGGAAGACGTGTGTCTTGGGAATATGTCGTGTTATGGCAGTCAATGGATTCTGGTCCGAAACGTCACTTCTTGGGCTTGGACTCGCCTCCGACGTTCTTGACGCCCAGTTGTCTGAGCATCGCTTCACCCTGCGCGATGGTGGCCCGGGCGGCTGCGGCCACATCTTGGGAGGTGCGCAGGTCGCGTTTCGCAGGCATCGAACGAATCGCGCCAATGCTGCCATCCTGCTTCGCCTTGCTCTCCTTCTTGTGCGCCTCGGTTACGGCCTTCGAGGCGGCAACCCATTCTGGATCACGCTTGAAAACGTCCTCCCGTATTTGCGCCAAGTTTCGTTTCGCGCTTGCCACCCTCTCCAACCCCAATTGATACTCCACATCTTTTCGCAGGGCGTCTCGCTGTATTGCCGACAACGAGCGCGCCTCGGCAGAGCGATCGGCGGCCGTAGGCGTGCCGGTGTGTCCCGGCAAGGACAGAACACGGTGCAGTTCCCAGTCGAGGGACACTTGTGCGTCATCAATCGCCGCCTGGGCCTTCCCTAACGGCGAATCCGCTCCTTGGGCCTCAACAATGTCCGACTCAAGCCCACGAAGTTCTGCAAGCGCCTCGCGCTCGGCGGAACCGGCCGCCGCGATCTCGCTCCGCGCCGCCGCGATTCGCTCCCTCACCACACTGAGTTCTCTCTCCGACATCGCCGCTTGCGACTCCGCCGCAGAGAGCACTTGGCGAGCGGTGGCCACCTGGTTCTGGATTGTCTGGATTGTTTGTTTCTTTCTGGCTGCCGCGGCTGCCGCAGATGACGGCCCACGATTGCGGCTTCGCCCTCGCGCCATCGCCTCGCTGGAAACGACGTTCGCCACG
>CAZFKF010001227.1:0-2263 GCA_964518805.1 uncultured Planctomycetaceae bacterium
CTGTCCGCCCGAGATGATTCTGGACGGACGATGCTGTTGGCGGCGGTGCGGGCTTGGCGTCATCGGAGCCGTCCGGAATCGTTGCGTTGAGACACCGTGGCGGGGCCCGCGTCGGGCAACACAAGTTGCGTTCCGGGAGCCAACTCAAGGGACCGAGTGCCGAGCGCGTCTCGGTTCAGATCATAGATCTCGCGCCAGCGTGAGGCCTTGCCCAACTCCTGGCGGGCGATCTCGTAGATGTTGTCGCCCGGCTGCACCACGTAGGTCTTACGAGTCCCGGGCACGCTCAGCATGTTCGGCGAGACCGACACGTTCGCGCGCCGGGATCGCGCGTCCGCGGAAGACGTCGTATCGCTCCGCTGGCCGGGTGCGGTAAGCGCGTTTGCCAGGCCGCCCGCATCGGCACCGGCCGCTCGGTTGGAGGCCGCCGGCGCCGGGGCGCCAGAGTCAGAAAAACGCAGCGGGTTCGAACCGAGCGATGTCCGGGACGGCGCCGTCGGGTCACCCGATCGCGGCGCGCCCCGCAGGCCGTCGGAGGCGGATCCCACTCGCGTCGACGGAGCGCCGGTCGCTACGGAGTTCTCGCGACGCAGCCCATCCACGGCCGGACGGTTTCGGAACGGATCCGACGTCGAAGCGCCGGTCAATGGATTGCCTGTCGTTGCGTCGGTTCCTTTGTCCTTGGCCCAGTCGCCTCGCAGTGATTTCCCGGCGCCCCGTTCCGGAACGTTCTCATCGCGATGGGACAATTCGCCCAATTTTGGTCGTGATTTGAACGACGGCAACGATGTCCGGTCGTCGGCTGCCTGTGGCGATTTGAATTTGTCGCCAGGCGCAGACGGCCAATTCTCTGGATCGCCGGCCCGGGGCTTGGGGCGCACTTCGCCGGCTGGCGCGGACGTTGCCGCCAACACCTTGGTTTCCTTGGGATGGCCGCCCGGCCCGAACGGGGGCGAGTCGCGAAACTCCTTCCCATCCTTGTCGCCGACGGCAGGCGTCTTGTCGTGCTCCTTCGCCGCCGCCTCGTCCGCCGGCGCCGGTGACGTGGAATGCCGCATCCACTTGACCATCGCCGCAGCAAAGATCACCAGCAGGACGCCGATGACCCCCACGGCGATCTTCATCTCGTTGCCCGCCAAGAGGCTCGTCTTCAACAGATCGGTCGAACCGGCCAGTTCATCCAAGGACTCGTAGTCGGCTCCCCCGTCCTTAGCCTTGGTCGGATCTCCCGGCCGGATCGCGGCATGAGCATGCTTGTCGTGTTTGGTCATGGCTTCCTTGCCTCCGTAAATGGTCGATGTGAACGTGATGGTTCGGTGGGCCCGCTAAGGGTCCTGCGTCGTGGTCGCCGTCGCAGCCGTAGTTCTGGCGGCAACGCGAAGCTTCGCGCTTCGCGCGCGGGGATTGGCAGCGATTTCTTCCTCACTCGCGCGAATGGGCTTCTTGCTGAGCGGCTCGTAGCGAGGATCGTCGCGAAAGGCCTCCTTCACGCGACGATCTTCCAACGAGTGGAAACTGATGATCGCGATCCGGGCCTGCGGCCGAAGGCATTGCGGAATCCGCCGCAGGGCGATCTCGAGGCTCTTCAGTTCGCCGTTCACCGCGATCCGCAGGGCCTGGAACGTGCGCGTCGCCGGGTCGATCTTGTCGTTCCGCGATCGCGGAACGCAACGGCGCAGGATATCGGCGAGTTCGCGAGCCGTGCGCACCGGCTTCTCGCGCCGCCGGTCGACGATCCGGCGGGCGATCTTGCGGCTATGCTTCTCTTCGCCGAAATGGTAGATCAAGTCAGCCAGATGGTCGGCACTGAGCCGATTCAGCAGCCGCCATGCCGGTTCGCCGGCCGACGTGTCGAACCGGAGATCCAACGGGCCGTCGGCGTCAAAGCTGAAACCCCGCGACGCATCGGCCAATTGATCGCTGGACATGCCCAGATCGAGGACCACACCGTCGACGGATTCGATCCCAAGCGTCTTCAAGACTTCCGGCAGGTCGCAGAAGTTGGCTTGGACCAAGCGCACCGGCAACCCCGACAATTCCCGCTGAGCAGCGTCGAGGGCCGCCGAATCGCGGTCGATGCCAATTACCAATCCTCCAGGGCCTACCCGCTCGGCGAGGGCGCGAGTGTGCCCGCCCGCTCCCAACGTCCCATCCACAAACACCCCCCCCGCGCCGGGGGACAGCCACTGCGTCACTTCGTTGCGCAGGACGCTGATGTGTACGGACGGTGTCTCGCTCATGAGCATGTCAGTGTCGCGGCAGC
>CAZFKF010001228.1:0-2261 GCA_964518805.1 uncultured Planctomycetaceae bacterium
AAAAACTATATTGCAAACAAACTTACAGAAAGCGAATCCGTGATGGTGCAGAAGCTCGTTGGGCCGGACCTCCCAGTAATCGAATCGCACGATCACGAAGACGATCACGAAGATCACGCCCAGGATCGCCGCGATGGTCCAATAGAACGTGGCATTGGCCAACGGGTGAAAGCCGACCAGCAGGGCCGACAGCGCGGGCAGCACCTCCGGCTTCAACCGGATCAGGAGAATGAAGCCCATGACCAGCGCGGCGATGAAGAAGAACAGCGTCAGCGACGTGGTGCGCGGAAAATCAAACGCCAGGATCACCAGGTTGACCGCCAGCAAGCCCAAGAACAGCGTGGAGATGATGACCGCCGTCGTGTTCTCGCGGTCGAGCGGCTGATCGGAGAAGCTCAGCCAGATCGCTGCGATCAATGAGAATACGAACACTGGATACAGAAACACGATCTTCGGGTACGAAATCAGGAAGATCTTTTCCGGTGCGCCCGCCGTGATCTTCTCCTGCGAAACTGCGGGCGATGGCGCCGGGGACGGCTGTTTGTCGGGTTGGCTTGCGCTGGACATGGGTGCTCCTTTTTCTGTGAAAAGCCGAAGCTTGCATGGCGTCGGTGGTTCGGTCGGCCGGGCAGGACCTCCTTCCACTGGCCTCCCAGTTTATCGAATCGACGCGCTGTCAGCCATAAGGGAGGGCACCGGCGACGCGGTTGCCGTTTCGGAGCCCGATGAGGCGGCCGGCCACCTCTCTTTCGCCAGCGGAATCCCTTTCTTTTCACGGTTGGTCAGAATGTCGGAGGACGACAGGGGGGTGTCTTTACACCGCGATTAACCCACAAGGGTGGATTCGGTTTGGCCGTCCCATCAGGCAATCCGGCGCGCAGCGGTGCACCCTTCTGCGTGAGGGTTGACGTCGAAAACGGCCTGAATATCTTGGCAGGCGTTCGCACGAGAACGAGGCGGAAACGTTGATGCCCGATTCCCACCGAACGAGATGACCCTCTGAGGGCGTTGCGAAGGGTGATGAAGATCCTGGTGTTGGGACTTGGCAACCCGTTGGTGACCGACGACAGCGTGGGATTGCGCGTGGCGGCGTTGTTGGGGCCTCTGCTGGCCGATCGGTCGGGCGTGGAGGTCTCGGAGGACTATTGGGGCGGTCTGCGGCTGATGGAGCGGATGGTGGGTTTCGATCGTGCGATCGTGATCGACGCGATCTGCACGGGCGCTCCGCCGGGCACAATCCACCGCCTCACTCCGGGATCGATTCCCACGCAGCGCAGCGCGTCGAGCCACGATGTGAATCTCCCCACGGCATTGGCCTTGGGCCGAACCGCAGGATTGCCGCTGCCCCGCGACGAGGACATTCTCCTTGTCGGGATCGAGGCGGAAGATATACTGTCGTTTGGCGAGCGCTGCACGCCCGCCGTGGAGGAGGCGATTGCGCCGGCGGTGGAGGAGGTTCTGGGGGCCGTGGCGAAATTGCTCGGTAACTGAAGGAATTCATCGTTTGAGGAGACCTGCGTCATGATCTCGCCCGAAGTGCTGCGTCGCTACCCATATTTCGCCCAGGTGAGCGATGAGAGTCTGAAGGCCGTTGCCATGCTGGCGGACGAGAAGAAGGTCAGCGCCGGCGCCCACCTCTTTGGCGAAGGGGACCCGGCGGATTCGATGAACATCATCGTGCAGGGTGAGGTCAACATCCAGTACATCCTGGGCAGCGGCGAGCGGCGTACCGTCGACACGCTGGTCGACGGCGACATCCTCGGGTGGTCCGCGCTTGTAGAGCCCTACCGCTACACGGCCGTTGGGACTGCCAGCAAAGACACCCAACTCGTTTCGATTCGCGCGAAGAGCCTGAGGGACTTGTGCGAGAAAGACCCCTTGCTGGGTTACCGGCTGACCACGCAGATTGCCAAGCTGCTGGCGCACCGCCTGGAGGGGGCCAGAATTCAGCTTGCGGCAATCGACTAGTGATCCCCGCTGACCTTCATCAGGCTCTCAAGGACTCCGCCCGGCATGGGTGTGCCCGGGGGAATCGGCGGGGATGGGCCCCGAATCTCTTCGGGTACGGCGGGGGCGGTAATCTGGATGTCAAGCGGCATGCCGTAGGCAGGCCCCGGCGTTTCCCACTCGGACCGCGGGGCGCTCGGCGGCTGCAAGTCGATCTTGGTGTCGGGAGCTGGACTGCGGGCACCGCAGCCGGCGGCAAGAATGGCGAGAAGGAAGTTCCACACGCGTTTGCGCTCCATACTTTCAATATTATG
>CAZFKF010001229.1:0-2260 GCA_964518805.1 uncultured Planctomycetaceae bacterium
CGAGTATGAGGCTGACGTCGATCCCGAGTCCGAATCGACCGACAGCGTCCGCAACTGGTGGCTCAAGCGGATGATCGAGACGCCCCATCCACTGCAGGAGAAGTTGACCCTCTTCTGGCAGAACCACTTCGTCATCAGCCGCGCCCGCGGAACCCACGCCGCCTCGATGGCCAAACAGCTCCAGTTCGTGCGGGCCCATGCCCTGGGCCGATACGGCGAACTTGTGGACGGCGTGGTCCACGGTCCGGCGGCGCTGGTCACGATGGACGGCGCCACGAACCGGAAGAGCCAGCCCAGCCTGGCCTTCGCCAAGGACTTCCTGGAGCGATTGACCGTCGGGCCGGGGCACTTCTCGCAGACCGACGTGCGAGGCATCGCCCGGGCGTTTTCCGGCATGATGGTCGTCCACAACCGCCTCCGGTTCATGGACCACGAGCGCGACGGCAGTGCCAGCAAGCTCTTCGGGCGCGAGGGCGTCTGGAACAGTCACGAGGCGGTCAAGATCGCCGCCGAACAGCGTTCCGTGGCGCCGCGGATCGTGACCAAGCTCTATCGGTGGCTCGTTTCGGAGACCACGGGGCCCAGCGACGATCTCATCGCGCCGCTCTCCGAGTCGTTCGCCAAGGACTACGACGTCGCCAAGCTCGTGAGCACAATCCTGCGTTCCAACATCTTCTTCTCTCCGAGCGCGTACCGGCAGAAGGTCAAAAGCCCGGTGGAATTCGCCGTGGGAATCGTGCGCGGCATGGAAGCGAATGTCAGCCCGGAGCCCCTAGGGCAAGCGTTGGCGGAAATGGGACAGGACCTCTGCCATCCGCCGACCCTCGACGGGTGGGCCGGCGGCGCGGCGTGGATCACCCAAACCACGCTCATCCGCCGCAGCAACCTGGCCTGGGCCATGCTGTCGGGCGCCGCGCCCTACGGCGAGAAGATCAACCCTGGCTCCGTGGCGAAGAAGCACGAATCCGCGTCGCCGGAAAAGGCCGTCCGATTCTTCTGCGACCTCTTCGTGCAGGGCGACCTGGGCGAACCGGCGCGCAGGCAGCTCAGAGAGACCCTCTCAAACGCCGGCAGCGGCGATCCGGCCAGCGAGATCCGCCGCCTCGCGCAGGCCGTGGTGACACTGCCGGAATCTCAGTTGGCGTAAGAACGGGAAGGGGAGAGCGGAAAGCCGAAAACGGAAGACAGCGGGCGGTAGCTCACAAGCAAAGCGCAGAATCACATTGTCGCTGCGCCACGCGAGACGTGTTTGGCCCGGGCGGTTGCGTCCGGGCTGGGGAAACATCGTACGAAACAACATCTTCTCAGGAGTCCACCCGGCCATGGCCCTATCCCGTCGCAGTTTCCTCGGAACCTCCTTGGGGTCTTCGCTCCTTGCGGCCACCGGCGCAGGCGTGCCGGGTTTTCTCGCCAATACGGCCCTGGCCGCACGATCGCAGGCCGCACGCGACGACACGATCCTGGTCGTCGTCCAGCTTGCCGGCGGCAACGACGGCCTGAACACCGTCGTTCCGGCGACCGATGACCTGTACGCCAAGAACCGGCCCACGCTCCGCCTTCCGGGCGACAAGCTGCACAAGCTCGACGAGCATTTCGGACTCCACCCGCAGATGCCGGCCTTCCTCCCCCTCTACCGCGAAGGGCTTCTGAGCGTCTTGCACGGCGTGGGATATCCCAATCCCAACCAGGATCATCCCTATGCGATGCGGGTCTGGCAAACCGCCAACACCAAGTCAGGCGAATCGCAGACCGGCTGGCTGGGCCGCGCCGTGGACCAGGTCTACCAGCCCGATTCCGGCCACGTCCCGGCCGTTTACGTCGGCCAGATCCCCAAGCCTTTCACGGTCAACGCCGAGAGGGCCTTCATTCCTTGGGTGCGGTCGCTCGACGAGTACGCCCTGAAGTCGGACGGCTCCGGCAAGCGCACCTCTTCGCCATCCGCCGCTCAGGCCGCCAAGGCTGCCGAAGGTAGCGATCGCGGCGACCTCCTCCAGTTCGTCCAACGGACCACGCTGGCCGCGGGCGTAACCGCCGGTCGTGTGGAGGCGGCGTCGCGCAAGAAGACGCGCGTGGACTATCCTTCCTTGGAACTCGCTGGGCTGCTCCGCACCATCGCCCAACTCATTCGCGCGGACGTGGGGATACGCATCTTCTACACCGAGCACGGTGGCAATGAGCCGGGCGGGTTCGACACGCACGCCGGACAGGCCCTCAATCACAGCGCCCTGGTCGAACAGTTGTCGGAATCGATCGCCGCCTT
>CAZFKF010001230.1:0-2256 GCA_964518805.1 uncultured Planctomycetaceae bacterium
CGTTGTGCGCAGACGGCGTTTGTTGGGCCAACGCGGCGTCGACCGCCCAGGTCGCCAAGCAGGCGGCGTCCCGCGGTCCCTCGGCCTCGTGGGAAACCATCGGCGCGGAGACCGCCGCGTCGATCGCGGCCTTGGTCTGATCCGCCATGCCCGTGTCGAGCACCGGGCCAACGGCGGCGAGCGTGACGCCGGCGCCGAAGGGGTGCGTGCCGGACGTGTTGGCCACGGTGAAGACGTCGCACACGTTCTTCAGCTCGGCCCATGTCAACGACTTCGTCGGCTGGCAGACGCCCCATGGATTGTACAGGGTAAAGGTCTGGGCGGTGCTGTTGTAGCCGATGATGCCGTAAGCATGGTTGCCATAGAGTCCGTAGTTGAGGGCGCCGTTGGCGTTGCTGGACGTGACCGTGCCGATCGTCACGGCCATGTTGTTGGTGACCGCGGCGATGAGAGCATTCCGATCGCTCGTCGTGGACACGTAGTAGGACGATGCGGCATGGCCGAGCGCCTGCGCGTCGACGTTGGCCATCCACCCGCCTTCGATGCTAAGGTAGCTGTTCCTGCCGTCGCGTCCCTCGCGACCGGTCTGATTCCATTGCGCATACGCCTTCTCGGCAAGCGCGAGCCACAGGCCCTTGGGATTGGACGGCGACGAGCCGATGCCTTGAAAGATCAGCGATCCGTTGGAGGTCGGCAGCTTGTTGTCCACGGTGACGTAGTCGGCCGTGCCGTTGTAGAAGAAGCGGACGGTCCAGGTGTGGACGCCGGTGCGGGCGTCGACTCCGTTGTCGACGAACATGTTGCGGATGGCTTCCTGCGAGCTGTCGGCGATCATGCCCAGCGCGGAGATCAAGTAGCAGTCGCCGAGGTAGCCCTGTTGTTCGTCGTTGTGCGAGGGCCCGGAACTGGTGAACAGTGAGCCGCTGACCGAGCTGTAGCCGTAGCCGCCGGTCGCCGGATGATCGGCCCCCAGGAACCACTTGCCGACGAGCTTGTTCAATTTGGCGACCGCGTTGCCGGCCACCAGGTTGCCCAAGGTCTTCCCCTGATACCAGCCGTTCGCCCGATTGCCGTTGACCACGTTACTCGCCAACACCCGCACGTAACCCGGCATGTTCAATGCCGTTGCGTTGCAGACGATGGCCCGCAGATCCGTCAGGTCGGCCTTGGTCACCACGCCTTTGGTTGATGCCGCGGGACTGCGAAAGATGGCCAGCATGTCTTTGAAACTGATCGATCCGTCGGCATCGAGACTCCGAACCAGGCGGAGCAGCGCAGGATCCTTGACGCCGAAGGTGCTCGCCTGGAGCCCGGCGGAGACCAGGATGGACTGAGTTGAGAGACCGCCCTCAACGTTCGCACCGCTGGCCGCTGCCTTGACGACGGAGTCCACCACGGGAGCGGCCGCCGTCGCGGCGAAGGCTTCGGTGGCAACGTTGGAAAGCGACAGGGATTCCAGTTCCTGCACGGGAGTTGTCGCACTGCACACCAGCCGCGGTTCGAGCGGCTCGGCGCGAAGGGTTCGGTGGACCAGCAATCGGTTACCATCACGACGCAGCGCGCGCACCGGGTACAGAGAACGTGACATACCGGTCTCCCTGAAATGGGTGAAGAGGTGGCCGGGGCTCGTCGCCGGCGGGCTCCTCCAAGCCTCCCGATCCGGCCCGGTCCGTTTCAGTCGCCTACTGCGAACGCCGTTGCGTCGTTCGACACGACGCCATCGGCATTCGTGCGTGAGATAAGCTTGTAACTCAAATCTAGGTCAAGAATCGAAGACGTGCCAAGAAATCTCGGCGCTTTGCGAGAATACCCGCTGGGGAGTGGATGCATGACGGTCCCCCGCGGGCTGATCGGGAGGCCGGCAGCCTGCCTTGGGGATCAACTCCGAGAAGCCTGATGCGGCACTCACCGGCCCGCCGGCTCCGAGCGGTCCTTCTGGGCGAGTGAGGACGCCGGGTCACGCTGCAATCCCTCGAGCTTGGCAAGGACCTCGTCCTTGAAGCTGCCGGATGTCCGCCGGGCGGCCATCTGATAGTAGATGCGGGCCACATTCGTCTTGCCCGATGCCTCGGCCGCCTGGCCGCGTTCGAAGAAATCACGAGCCTCGGAATGACGCGTCTCCTGCTCGTGTCGGCGATGCCGTCGGATCTCCTCGATGCTCCCTGGCGGCGGGTCGATTGACGCTTGCCAGGAATCGGCCAGCGCTCGGCGCTGGTCGCCTGATCCCGCCGAGACCGCCGACCGAAGGTCTGCGAA
>CAZFKF010001231.1:0-2254 GCA_964518805.1 uncultured Planctomycetaceae bacterium
CCCATGACGACGTCGAGGTATGCTACCCCGAGCATCTCGTTGGCGATTTCTTGATAGTGACCGCGCTCGATGTTGTGGGCGCCGCCCAGTCCAGCAGGCGTGGCGTGGCTCCAGGGAACTGACGTAATCACGCCCACGGACCTTCCACGGCGTTTGGCGATCTCGGCGATCGTCCGGCCGCTAAGCGGCTGGCCCGTCACGCTCCAGTTGATGGCGTTGTTGTAGGTCTTCACACCGGTGGCCAGGGCCGTGGCGGCTGCCGCGGAATCGGTGGCGCCGGCCAGGAGGAACTTGTAGCCGGCGAAGGTTCGGCCGGCCAAGGTCCGCACCGAGGCGCTGTCCCACGCCTTCTGTTCCTGGTAACGAACGGCCGGATCCTGATCCTTCTTGCCGGTTGGCTTCTTGGATAGAGTGAGCGGATAGGTGGTGCACCCGTAATGGACCCAGCCGGGGCCATCGTACACTTGAGTGCTTTGCCGCTTGACCGGGTCCCACTTCCCTTCGTACATGCTCGTGGCACGCCAGGCGTTGAAGCCCGAGCCGTCGGCGATCAAGAGAATCACGTTCTTGGCGGCCCACACCGGCGAAACGGAAAGCCACGCCGCCGCGAACAAGAAGAGCAGGGCGGGTTGGAAATATGGGGAGCGATTCTGTGTTCTCATCTGCTGCATTGATTGGACACTCCGTTCCGGTGACTGTTGTTTGGCGGTGACTCTGTTCCTCGGCCCTCTGCAATCGGTCGGTACTGTCATCTCACAGCAGTGCCATGCACCATGCGAGCAGGGCACCCAGAAAAGCCGTGGCAGGCAACGTGAAGGCCCAGGCCCAGACCATCCTCTCCACGACACTCCATTTTACGGCGTTGAGACGCCGCGTGGCACCGACCCCCATGATCGACGACGAGATAACATGGGTCGTGGAGAGCGGGATTCCCCAGTGGCTGGCTATTTGGATCACCACGGCGGCGCTGGTCTCGGCGGCAAATCCGTGGACCGGTTGGAGCTTGACCATGCTATGCCCGAGGGTCTTGATAATCCGCCAACCGCCGGCCGCGGTGCCCGCAGCCATGGTCAGCGAGCAGACGATCTTCACCCACGTCTGCACGGTGAACTCCTGGCAATGGAGGAAATCGAGCCAAGCCGGCAGGTCATCAAACAAGCCCGACCGCGTGGCGGTGAAGAGCGTCAGGGCGATGATTCCCATCGTCTTCTGGGCATCGTTCGTGCCGTGACTGAATCCCATGAGCGAAGCGCTGACGAGCTGCAAATTGCCGAACAGCGAATGGACCCGATACGGCCGCCATCGGCCGAGCAAGACCAAGAGGACCCCCATCACGGCAAACCCGATGGCCAATCCCAGAAGCGGCGAGACGAGCATCGGGAGCACTACTTTGTACCAAAGCCCTTCCGGTCCGTGCCCGAGGGTCGGGGCGGCAGTCCAGTGGATCACCGAGAAGTTGCCGGAGGCCGACGCAACGCTCGCCCCGCACAGGCCGCCGATCAAGGCGTGGCTCGAACTGGACGGAAGCCCGAGGCGCCAGGTGAGGAGGTTCCAGAAGACGGCGGCCAGCAAGGACGCCAGCACCGTGTGCGTGGTGACCACGGCCGTATCGACCAGCCCGCTGCCGATCGTCGCCGCCACCGCGGTTCCCCACAACGATCCGAACAGGTTGCAGGCCGCCGCCAAGGCCACGGCCTGGCGGGGGCTGAGCACGCGGGTCGAGACCACGGTGGCGATGGCGTTGGCCGTGTCGTGGAAGCCGTTGACGTACTCGAAGACCAGCGCGAGCAGGATCACGCAAAGCACAAGGGTCATGGCAGCGGAGATCCTGGCTCAGGAGTTCTTCAACGCGATTTGAAAGATCACGTTGCCGGCGTCGCGGCAGCGGTCGATCACCTTCTCCAAGAGTTCGTAGAGATCGCGGAGCACGATCACCTGCAAGGCCTCGTAGCGGCCGCTGTAGAGGTCGCGCAACAAGTCGAGAATCAACTTGTCGGCCTCCCCCTCGTAGCCGTGGAGCAGGCTGTTGGCTTCCTGGATCTTGTCGAGGTGCGGCCCGTGCCGCAACTGCCGGACCATGTCGAAGACCGTGTCGGTGGCCTTCTCCAGGAGCTGAGCTTGCCCCAGGAACGCCTCGGCGCCGATCTGCAACCGCGACACCAGCAGCCGCTCGGCGAATTTCTCGATCGTCTTGGGGATTCGATACAAGGCGTGGGACAAGGACTCGATGTCCTCCCGCTCCAGTGGCGTAATG
>CAZFKF010001232.1:0-2249 GCA_964518805.1 uncultured Planctomycetaceae bacterium
TCGACCAGGTTCTTGGTCTTCGGCAGCTCGTCGGGCCGGGCATAGACGAACATCTTCGTGTGGCCTGCATCGAACCCGAAGCCGCCTTCGGGGAACATGGACCGCAAGATGGCGAGGATTCCGGCGCCGCCGTCCGGACCCAAGTGCTCCACCGGATACGTGGTGACGCGCTGGGCGGTTTCGGGCGATTCCTTCTTGGCCATTTGCTCGACCGCTTTGCGAATCGGCTCCTGGTCGGCCGGCTTGGCCCAGACCACCAGCTTGGTCGGATCGGCCCCGGCGGCGAACGTGGCGTCGGGGAAGATCAGCCTGAGGGTCGGGATCAAGGCGGCCGCTCCGCCGGGGCCGAGCGACGGCAGGTTGTGGACGACCATTTCGGGCATGGTGCCCGCCGGGCCTCGCTTGGAAACCTGCTCGACGGCCGCCCGGATCAACTCATGGTCCTTGGGCACCGCCGTGGCCATGATGTTGTTGGTTTTGGTTTCGACCGCGACCTGGGCCTTGGGCACGAGGGTCTTCAACAGGGTCGACAAGGCCGTGGCGTCGCCGCTGGGGAGCGGGTACACCACGAGCGTTTCCTTGTGGTCCACGTCCGGTTCGACCTTGAGCTGCTTGAGCGTCCGGGCGATGGCCTGATGTTCCTTGGCCCGGGCCCAGGCGAGGATCGCGCCCGACTTCGCGTCGGTCGAGAACTTGACGTCGGGCATCTGCTCCTGGAGGGCTTTGATCGCCGTGGCCGGATCGATATCCGGTACGGGGTAGACCATCAGCTTATCCTCGCCCTCGGCGGCCGTGCCCGAGTCGACCTTCTCCAACGCCGCCTTGATTGCGTCCTGGTCTGCCGGCAGGGTCCAGACGATCAGACGCCGCGTCCGCGCGTCGAGCACGAACTGGGCGTTGGGGAAGAGGGTCTTCATCACGGTCAACACGTTCTGCGGATCGGCGGCCTTGATCGGATAGGCGATCAGCGAGTACTTTTCGCTGGCCGGAACGTCCCGTTTGAGCTGTTCGAGCATCTGGGAAATGACTGCGTGCTGGGTGGGCTTGGCCCAGACGGCCAACTCGTCCGGCGCACTCTCGGGCACGATCTGGATGCCCGGCAGTTCCGCGGCCAGCGAGGTGGCCACCGCCTGGAACCGCTTCCTCTGGCCGGCCGTCACCGGGTAGGTGACCAGCTTGTTCTTCTCGTCCAACACGGCCACGGTCTGGATCTGCTCGATCGCGGCCTTGACGATCCGATGATCCTCCGGCGTGGCGACCACGGTGAGCCGCTTCCCGCCGGGCTCCAAGGTGATCTGGGCCTTGGGGGCCAGCCCCTGGAGCACGGTGACCACGGTGGCCGGCTGAGGCTGCGACAGCGGATAGAACCGCAGTTGCGGGGCATCCGGGGCCGGCTTATCCGGCTGGAGTTGTTCGAGCACGGTCTTGATCGTCAGATGATCGGCCTGCACGGCCACGGCGATCAGCGTCTTGGTCTGCGCGTCGACCGAAATCTTGGCGTCGGGCACCAACGTCTGCAACAGGGGCGTGAGCGTGGTGGGATCGGCCTTGGTCAGACGGTAGACCTGCAACTGCGGCGTACTATCCGGCGTCGTGCCTCGGACCATCTTTTCGAGGGCGGCCTTGAGGGCGTCGTGGTCGGCGCCCGTGCCCCAGGCCACGATCCGCGCGGCCTTCGCGTCGGCCGTCAGCTTGGCGTTCGGCACGAGGGTCTGAAGCTGGGTGACCAACGTGGTGGGATCCGCCCCTTGTACCGGATAGACCTCGAACCGCTCCTGCGAGTCGCGCCCCGCCTTCTGCGGCTGGAACTGCTGCACCACGCCGCGAACCGTTTGCTGGTCGGCGGGCACGGCCACCACGACGAGCGTCTTGGTCGGCGCGTCGACCGAGACCTTGGCCTCGGGCACAAGGCTCTGGAGCAGCGGCACGAGCGTGGTGGGATCGACGCGGGTGAGGCGATAGGTTTCCACCTGCATCGTGCTCTCGACCGTGGTGCCGCGTCCAAGCTTCTCCAACGCCCCGCGCACGATCGTCTGCTCGGCCGGCGTGGCCCACACGATGAGCCGGCTGAGTTTTGCGTCGGCGGTGATCTTGGCGTTGGGGGCCATTGCCTGCAAGTTGGTCACCAGGGCGGTCGGCTCGGCGCCGTGGAGCGGGTAGCTCTCGAAATGCGGCATTTGACCGGCCGGCACCTGGGCCTGGATCTGTTCCAGGGCCTTCTTCAAGGCCTCGTGTTCCGAGGGGAAGGC
>CAZFKF010001233.1:0-2248 GCA_964518805.1 uncultured Planctomycetaceae bacterium
AAAAGAGCGTCCGCCAGCCCCACCGACAACGGCGCATTCATCGGACGCGATTGAGGAATCAACGGTGAACGCCGCTCGTCGGCAACCTCGGCGTCGGTTTCGGCACCCCACGGGCGAAATGCCGGCGGAACGCAACTCCCTGCCATCATGCCCACATGTGGAGCCGGCTCTATTCTGCCCCTTTTCGCGACATCAGGGCCACAGCATGCGACGACAGCACGACCAGGCAAATAAACGTCAGGAGTCCGAACAGCGGAAGCCGCGTCACCGCATCGCCGTAGACGCGTTCGTCAAACGCCAGGTTCAGCAGTCCGAGGATCGACAGCCCCAGCCCCATCGTCCAAAAGACCGTGCCCATCCACAACCCACTCCGCCGACCATTCAGAGTCCGAAGTCCGCTCCAAAGCACGGGGAGGTATACTCCAGCCATCAATCCGGCAATCAGGGTTACGAGCCTTCCCGCGTCTTCCGCGCCATGGACTCCCGTCAACAGGAGCGCGATGCCCCATAACCCCCAGAGGATCAAGAATACGGCGGAGCACACGCTGAAGCCGCCCGCCGTGAACATCGCGGCCTCGGGATGGTTCCGATACCATCGCCATGCCCGCGACAGCAGACTCGCCGGACGGACCAGGACAGGCTCACCGGCGAGAAGGCGGTTGAGATCATCGCTCATTTCTCGGGCGGTCTGATAGCGGCGGCGAGGCTCCTTCTCCAGACACTTGAGGCAGACTGCCTCAAGGTCGCGCGGAATACGGCCGTTGAGGGTCCGCGGGCTGGGAGGCTCGTCGCGGATGACTTGCATGATCAACATCCTTGGGTCGCCGCGGAAGGGCCGTTCCCCGGTCAAGAGTTCGTAGAGAATGACTCCCAGTGAATAGACATCGCTGCGGCGATCGGCGCGGTGGCCCTCGCCGCGGGCCTGTTCGGGAGACATGTAGGCGGGAGTGCCGAGTAGCTGGCCGTCCATCGTCATCGTGACCTCGCCCGTCTCGCGTTTGGCCAGTCCGAAATCGGTGATGCAAGGCTCACCGTGGCGGTCGACCATGATGTTCCCAGGCTTGAGGTCGCGGTGGATCACTCCCGCCTCGTGCGCTTCGTGCAAGGCGTCGGCGAGCTTGACGCACAACCGCGTCGCTTCCAGCGGCGTGAACCGCCGCCCCGACAGCCACTCCGTGAGCGTCACACCTTCGACGAAATCGGTGACGATATAGACCGTCTCTCCCTCTCGGCCCACCTCGTGCACGTTGACCACGTTGGGATGCCGGATCTGCGCAGCGGCCCGCGCCTCGCGGAAGAACTGCTCGATCTCCGCCGGTTCCAACTCGCTGCGACGGGGTATCTTCACGGCGACGGTGCGGTTGAGCCGGAGGTCGCGGGCCTTCCATACGGCTCCAAATTGTCCCAATCCGACGCGCTCGATGAGCCGAAAACTGGCAATCGTCTGGGGGCACGTCGGCGAATACGCCAGCGTCGCATCGCTGGCAACCAAGTTGAAATGGCTTCCACAAGCCGGACAGGTGATATCGCTCATCGACTCGCCGTCGAGCCGCGCGAACGCGTTGTGACAATGGGGGCATCGAACCGGGAGTTCCCCCGGCTTCTCTGGCAACGCAGACCTTGCCGCCGGAACCCCATCCCCACGCGTCTCTTGCGACAGCCGCTCGCGATCCGTCCGTACGGGGTGGCTGGCCTGCGCGGGGCTTTCAGGTTTCGCAGGGTCGACGCCCATAGGTCGGCTGCTCCTCCCGCAGGAAGAAACCACCACGTCTCGACATACTTGAAACCGGACTCGGCGACCTGACCGAGTAATCTCAGTCCAGCTTCACGCACAACCCCCCGCGGGTGATTGTGCCACGTGTCATAGACATCGGCAAGCATGCCCCCCCCGAGAGAGATTCGGCGGCAATCTGCGGCAAGTCGCATCGAAGTGCGCCATCGCGAAATGCAGCGCATTGGGCAAGTCGCGGTATGTCGACGGAGAGTCCTTTCTGCCCGACGCTGCCCTGATGGCTCACCACGGCCTCCCGGAAGCACATATACTGCCTGAGCTGCATGCCACAAAGCGACCGGATCGGGCGGCGAATAATGCCGTCTCCGTCCTCAGTCAATTCACCCTCATGAGCGAGCGCCCTGAGCCGATTGCCTCGAATTTGGACAAGAGTGTAGGGCCGGATCGATCGCGAACGGCCTAGGGAATTTACTTGGACCGCGACACACCACCAGGCGTACTCGTAGATGGACTCCG
>CAZFKF010001234.1:0-2241 GCA_964518805.1 uncultured Planctomycetaceae bacterium
GCGGCCACCAGGGCGAACGTGCCGGCCCGGGAGCCGACGGCCACCAAATGCACGGGGCCGGTCTTGTGCTCCGCAACCGACCAGCGGGCCGCGGCCGCGACCTGGCTCGCCTGCACGCCCAGCGGTCGTTCGCCCACGGCAGCCACCAGCAGGGCGAAGAGGAAATCGCGGGCCGAGATCCGCGATTCGCCGAAGTAGAACGGGTCGAGGGCCACCACGCGATAGCCCTCGGCAAGCAGCCGTTGGACTTCGTCGGCGGTTGAGGCTCGGCCGCCGTCGGACACGACCATCGCCGTCTTTGCGGGACTGCCCTTGACCAGTTCCACGGCCGGCACGGTCCACGCGCCGCCCATCGACAACTTCCAGAACGTGGCCTTCACCCCATCCTTCTCGTCCGAGGCGAAGCGGATCGCCTTGAGGTCGTAGCGCTTAGTGCGGGCGAGTTCGGCCAGGCGAGCGCGGCGGACCTTCTGCCATGCCAGGGCCGCGGGTTTGTCCTTGGGCAACTCCGCCTCGCGGGGCAGGTTGCGGCTCAAGGCCATGGCCAGCGTGTGGAAGTCCTCGTTCTTGGCCGGAAGCGGGACTCCGAGTTGCTTCTCGGTCTTCACCTCGGCCTCGGAGGGGATTTCTTTGGCGTTGAAGTTCTTGTCGCCGGGATAGAAGAATTCGCCCAGCATGCGGTAGAACGCCTGGCGGTTGTCGACCTCGTAGTTGTGCGTGCCGGGGACTTCGTTGACGTGCGATCGCAGCGAGTCTTCCTTGCCATAGAGCTTGTAGACGGGCCGGGCCGCTTCGAGCAACGGCGGCAGGGCGTGGCCCGAGGCGAAGCAACAGTCGTCCTTCGCGTTGTTGGTCAGCAGCGCCGGGTGCGGCGCGAGCATGGCCGTCAGGTGGCAATAGTCGGCCACCGTGGCCATGTCGTTGGGGCTTTGCTCCGAGTCGCCCAAATCGGAATGGAACCTGGCCCGGGTGCGAAAGCTGGAGTATCCGGCCACAGGATTGGCCAGGGTGACGCGGGGGTCAAGGCCGCTGATGAAGATCGTCTGCCAGCCGCCGCCCGAAAGCCCCGTCACGGCCACGCGGCTCGGATCCGCGTGCGGCAGAGCCAGGAGGATGTCGAGCGCCCGGCTCATTCCCAGGAAGTGCACGGCCACGCCGCTGGTGCCGCATAGGTCGAGCTGGTTCGCGCGATAATGATAAAAGCCTTCGGTGCCGAGTTGGCCCATGCCCACCCATTCGACATTCAGGGCCAACATGCCGCGCTTGGCCTGGTTGATCGAGCGGAGCTGCTTCGGCACGTAGGCCTTGCCCGGCCCGCCGACGTGGCCGTTGACGTTGAGAATGACGGGCACTCTTCCGGAGAGTTTTTCGGGCTCGTAGAGCAGCCCGGGGATCCAGAGCCCGGGCAGGGCCTCGTAGCGGAACTTCTTGATGCGGTAACCGGGGCCGCCGGGAATCGTGTCGAGCCACTCGACCCTAGTCTGCGCGGTGCGCCACCGGGCTGCTTCGCCGCAGAAGACTACGCGCTTCAGCATGTTGGCTCGCGTCGTTGCGGCAAACGACTCCCACTCGGCCGGCGAGCTGACCTTCGGCATTGGCGGCACGCGTGCCTCGCAGAACGTCTCGACCTCGGCCAGGGGCAGGGTGGCGCCCACGATTTCGCGGGTAAGCCAAGTCTTGAGGGTGGTCTGCGGCGTTCCGGATTTCTGCGGCGACACACTCGACTCGGCCGCGAACGCTGGCAACGCGGTCAGCACGATTCCTGCGAAAACTACTCCAATCGCCCGACGAGTCATGTTGCACCTCCGCAAATCGATTGAGATTACCGACGCCACGTTAGCAGGTCCGCTCTCGGCAGACAAGCGTCGGACCAGACGCATCGCATCAACCGCGTATGGAGGGGATGAGACCGCATCAAGGGTCGGCTTGAGGGCTGCGTCATCCCAGCGCGTTGCGTTGTTCAAGCGCGGCCTAAACGCTATGCGGCTCCAAATCGACCTTCGACCGTGACGATTGTGCACGATATGGCGCTGCCGCCGACCTGCAAAACGGGGCCGGAACGCGAGCGGCAGCCCGGCGAGTCGCCTGAATTGCTGAAATAGCAACAACTTCGGACGCGGATGCCGCCGCCCCCCCGAGGGATTGCGCCACCGAGAGAAATACTCCCGACTCGACTGGTTTCTCGATACAATACTAAAGACGTGTCTTGATACCGTCCTGTCCGTGGATTGCTTCGTTGGC
>CAZFKF010001235.1:0-2240 GCA_964518805.1 uncultured Planctomycetaceae bacterium
CCAAAACGACATAGGGGGGGACCTGTCACTATCGGTAGCATAGCTGGTTTCGGACAGGAAGGGTAGATTTCGGCGCCAGAACGCCCCTTTTCGCGGAGGACAACCGGGGCTTAGAATAACACCCTGCGTCAGGAACCGCCTTCAAGTTCCTTGCGCATACTACCCATATTCACATATCGATTGCTGCAAACGCCACGAGGGAATTAGACCGATGAGCGGCGATTCTGGCCGAATGACCGTCCCGAAGTTCGTGGCCATGAAGGCGGCGGGCCGGAAGATCACGATGGTTACGGCATACGATTACCCCACAGGAACGATTGCCGACGCCGCAGGCGTTGACGCGGTCTTGGTGGGCGACAGCCTCGCGATGGTGGTTCAGGGGCACGAGAATACGCTCCCCGTGAGTCTGGATGAGATGGTCTACCACGCGGAGATCGTCGGCCGCGCGGTTCAGCGAGCCCTGGTCATCGCGGATATGCCGTTCCCAACCGACCATTTGGGAGTCCACGAAGCGATTCGCAACGCCGGCCGGATCCTCAAAGAAACGCGGTGCCAAGCGGTCAAGCTGGAAGGGGGGGCGGATCAGGCTGAGGTGATCGCCGCGCTCGTCTCGGCCGGAATCCCGGTCATGGCCCATTGCGGGCTGCGACCACAAAACGTTCATCGTCTCGGTGGATACCGGGTGCAACGCGACCGCGAGCACCTTCTTGCCGATGCCAAGGCCGCCGAGCAAGCCGGAGCGTTTGCAGTCCTTCTGGAGTGCATCCCTGTCGACATCGTCGCGGACATCACGGCGGCCGTTTCCGTTCCCACGATTGGAATCGGCGCCGGCCCTCACTGCGACGGCCAGGTGCTGGTCTTCCACGACCTGTTGGGCCTGTCCACCGGCCGGCTACCCCGCCACGTGAAGGTCTACGCCGATCTTGGCAAGACCATGCGTGAAGCGATCGCGCGTTACTGCGACGAGGTTCGCAACGGCCAGTTCCCCTCCCGCGAGCAGTCGTTTCCATCCTGAACACCGCTGGACGCGCGACTCCACACGTCGGCGCACCGAATTACGGCTTCTTGTTGAGTTCGGCGGCGAGATCCCCGGCCTTCCGGTTCAATTGCCGGCACACATACTCGGCCATGGTGGCTACGGCGCCCGCGTCGGCGCGGTTCTTGGCCACTGCGGCGTAGGTGTCGATGGCGCGGAAGGCCGTGGCATGCGCGGTCTTGGCATGCTCGAGGGCCTCTTTCAGTCTCGCGCGGTACGTCCGGTCGTCGGCTTTCTGGCGGGCGTCCTTGGCCGCCTTCTCCGCACAAGCGCCCTTTCTCGCGGCATCGATGGCGTCGAAGTACTCGACAGCGAACTCCAGTCGGGCTTTCCAGTATGCAATATAGGCTCTTCCTTCCGGCCGCGAAGGAGTCGGCGCTCTCTGCACGAAGTCGAGCGCGCGCCGATAGATCGCCTGGTCGTCGACGAGTTCTTTGGGCATTGGTTCGGGAGTCCACTGCCGCATCATCATCCCGGCGTGAGGGAACGTCAAACCCATGCCGTGGTCTTCCAGGCGAGTCGTGACATTCTCGATCTCCCGGAACGCCTGGAGCATCGGTTCCGCGCACGCCGGGCCACATACAGCGCGAACCTGAGCGGAATAGACCACGTTCGGGGTTACGCTGGCATCCCAGGCTGCTTTGCCCAGGTACGCGGTGCTCGCGTCATGGTCGCCGATCAGCCACTGGCGCGTGCCGAACCCGCTGACGTGATTCTTGCGCAAATCGCCCACGAGTTCGTGCAGGGCATGCGTCGTCAGCAACGGAAGAGTTCCCACGCTGTCGTCGTGCAGCGTCAGGATCATCGTAGTCGGGATATCCTTTGCCGGTACCGTGGCGAGGACACTGCGACGCCGCAAGACCCGGGTCGGGTTGTAGTCCATCACGATCACCATCTCGGCGTTCTTCGGCATGATGCGCGGCAAGATGGGCCACAGTTCTTCGGCCACCTCGTAGACGACCAGCCGGGCGTCCGGCTTGCGGCTCTTGGGCAGGACGTCCGGGCTGTTCCAAAGTCGCAGCAAGTAGTACAAGCCGGTGATATGCCCCTTGACTTCCATCACCGACCGGGCGGCGCCGCCGTCCCAATGATCGGCCCGATGGCTCGCCCGTCGCAGGACCTCCTTGAGCGGAACGACGCCTTCGATGCCGTACTGCTTGTCGAGTTCCTGCCAAGCCCATGCATAGAGCTCGATCCAGCTAGG
>CAZFKF010001236.1:0-2239 GCA_964518805.1 uncultured Planctomycetaceae bacterium
GTCGCGAAGAGAAGGTAACGCAGTGCCCAGATGGCCATGCCCACCGCAAGGATCGCGCGGAGCCCAATCGCGCCGATGAACCACGGCATAGCGAACATGACGCCCATTTCGATGATTTGGCCCAGGGTCTGCAGCGCGGTCGGCGCGGCCCGATCCGTCTCCTTGAGCATCAGATTGCAGCCGTTGAAGTAGAACGAGGCCGGGATGACGATAAGGAACGCACAAACGACGAACAAGAGGAATGCCGGTTCCTTGAGCAACGTGAGGGCCCTGAGTCCAAACACGTCTGCCGCTGTCGTGACCTCACCTTTGGGCGGCGTGTGCGGCAACGTCAGGCAATAGGCTGCCAGCAGGATCTCGACGCAACCGGCCAGATAAAAGATGCCCGGGCTGGTCTCGCCGATTCCGAAACCGACGATCCACCCCGACACCACCCACCCGATCGACCCGAACAGGGCGATGCGCGGGAAGAGATCCGCGCTGGCGATGTTGCGGAAGGTCAACGAATTGGCCAAGGCCAGCGTTGGCATGAAGCAAAACGTCTGCACCATCAGGCAGGCGAACAGCCATGCGAAACTCTCCTGCTGCGCCGCGAGGAAGAGGAAGAGTCCTCCGACGAGATGCAGGGCGCACAGCACGCGTTCGGTCGCGAACAATCGATCTGCGATGGGCCCCATCAAAAGCGGCGAGATGATGGCGCCGAGGGCCGTCGTCGCCACCAACCAGCCCGCCTGAGTGCCATCGAGAAATGGCCGGCCTTTGACGGCGTAGGTGAACACCGGGACCCACCACGTGGCCCACACGAAGAACTGCATGAACATCATCACCGAAAGCCGTGTGCGGATATATCCGGTTTTGAAGTCCATGGCGGCGCTCCTTCCAAGAACGATGAGGGGGTGGAAACCACGCGAGGTCGGATTCGGTCGTAGGTGCCCGGGCTGACATGGGGATTGCTGCCCTCAGCACCGACGCGGGAACCGGTAGGCGGGAAGGACGCCGTTCGCCCCCCGAACCCGGGCGTTTTCGCGTCCGGGCAGGGGGAGAACCTCTCGTCAGAATCCCACTCTAAGTTCTTACTTCGTGTCCATCATTTCGGCCACTGCGGGCTCGATCGCCTCGGCCCAGATCTGGTAGCCCTTGGAACTCAAATGCAACAAATCCGGCATAATCTCCTTCGAGAGCGTGCCGTCCTTCTCCAGGAATTTCGGACCGATGTCCAGGAAACGTACCATCTTGCCGTCGCCGATCGACGCAATCAACGCATTCGTCTTGGCGACCACTTGGCGGAGAGGGTCGTCCTTATTCGGGCCGCGAGGGAAGATGGCCAGCACGAGGACCTTGGTTTGGGGCAGATCCTTTCGCAGTTCCTCGACGATGGCCTTGACGCCGACGGCGATCTGCTCGGGCGGGAAGCCGTGGCTGTTGTTCGTGCCGATCATCAGCACCGCCGCCTTGGGCTTGATTCCCTTGATGTTCCCGTTCTGCAGCCGCCACAGCACGTGCTGGGTCTGGTCGCCGCCGATGCCCAGGTTCACGGCATTGCGCTTGCCGTAGAACTTCTCCCAGATATCCTTTGCGCCTTCCCAGCCCTGCGTGATCGAATCGCCAATGAACAGTAGATCGACGTTGCCCTGCTTGACCCGCGCGTTCATCTGGTCGTTGCGCTGGGTCCACCAGGAGTCATTCCGCGGTACGGGAATCGCCGTGGCCGGCACATTGCTGGCCTTTTCGGGGGCCTTGGGCTTCTCGGCCGGTTTTTCAGCGGGTTTGGGCTGCGGGGCGGCCTTGGGTTGCTCCGCGGGTTTTTCGGCAGCCTTCGGCGTTTCGGCTGGCTTGGGTTGGGGAGCGGCCTGGGGGGCGACCGTCATCTTCGGCGCCTCGGGCGGCTTGGGGGCAGTCTTCGGCTTCTCGGCGGGTTTTTCCGAAAGATACGGCTTCTCGGCCGCCTTGGGCTTCGGCTGGGGAGCGGCCTTGGGCTTCGCCGGAACCTTGGGGGCTGCCGCGGCCTTCCCTTCCTTCTTCACCTTGGCGGCTTGCGGCGCCTGGCACTCGGGCTGACAGGCGGCCTCTTGAACCGCGGCCTTCGCCCGGCACCGGATGCGGCGGCCATACGACTCGTTGGCCAGCCAGGTCAGGGCGATTGCCCCAACCAGCAATGTTCCCAGAACGACGCGTGCAAATCGCATGTTGCATTCTCCTTTGAGCACGGCCTAGGACAGCAGACTCGACGCGTTTTCCG
>CAZFKF010001237.1:0-2239 GCA_964518805.1 uncultured Planctomycetaceae bacterium
ATTGGCGAGCTCGTCGAGGGCCTGATTCTCGAGCCCCGTATACTTCGGCCCGGTGCAGAGTACGGTGACGCCGTTTTGCTGCGTGACTTGTACCATAACGTGAGTGTACGGAACTGCACGGCGGCCCGCAACCCACCCTCTTGGCTGGCCTGCGTCGATTCTGAAACGATCGGCCCTTCCTCTGCCCTGCCGACAGGCCGGTGGTGAATCAACCTGCCGAAGAACGTTGGCGGATGCCGTCCTCCATGGCGGCGGGCGAAGCGTTCGCCAACTTCGCGCGCCGCCCGCATTTCGGGCGGTAATCGCTTGGTCCAGAAATGGGCGCTGACTATAATCGGGATAGCACGTCCCGCACGATCTTGGCGTGGCACTCACGAGCCCAATTCGGGCAGACCGAGTGCCGCCCTCCTCGCGCCAGGCGAGAGAAACACTCCTTTTCGGGAAGCGACGCTTTGAACAGACCCAATCCGCCAACTCGTCGGTTCGCCGCCCAGCCCAAGCCGCTGCCGCCCGCGTCCCAGGTTGCTGGCAGCGGAAAGAAGGGCACGAAGGGGCCGGCGCGCCTCGACGACGTCACCGGCGCACCTCCCTCGCCCCATATCGCCGATCTCATCGAGCAGATCAAGCAGTCCGCCGAACCACTGGCCCGAGATCGGGCAAGCCGCGGCGACCTGAAGATCCTCAGCCGCGCGCTACGCGAGCTGCGATATGCGTTCAAGGTGTTCTCTCGCTATCGCGCCAATCGCAAGGTGACGGTGTTCGGCTCCGCGCGAACCCCTCGCGAAGCTCCGGCCTTCCTTCAGGCCGTGCAATTCGGCCGTGCCATGGCCGACCAAGGATGGCTGGTGGTGACCGGCGCTTCGGCCGGAATCATGGAGGCCGGGCATGTCGGGGCGGGTCGCGAGAAGTCAATGGGGCTTAACATCCTGCTCCCGTTCGAACAGGACACGAACCCGATCATCGCGGGCGACGCCAAGCTTGTGTACATGAAGTACTTCTTCACACGGAAGCTCATGTTCGTCAAGGAATGCCACGCCGTGTGCCTCCTTCCCGGCGGATTCGGCACGCTCGACGAAGGCATGGAGGTCCTCACGCTGCTCCAGACCGGAAAGCGAGACATGGTTCCCGTCGTGCTTCTGGACGAGCCGAACGGCGACTACTGGCGATCCTTGGAGCAGTTCATCGACCGCCAACTCTTGGGCCGAGGGATGATCTCGCCGGAAGACCGATCGCTGTTCCGGATCACCGCGTCGGTGGACGAGGCCGTCGCCGAGATCCTGGCGTTCTTCCGCGTCTATCACAGCATGCGTTACGTGCACGATCGACTCGTGCTGCGTTTGAGTCGTCCGCTGTCACCGGAATTCGTCGAAAGGATCAACGTCGAATATGCCGGCATGCTCTCCGAAGGCCGTTTCGCGCTCTCCGGTCCGCTGCCCGAGGAAAGAGACGAGCCCGAACTGGCCCACTTGCCGCGTCTGGTGTTCGCATTCAACCGAAGCAGCTTCGGCGTTTTGAGAAGGCTCATCGACGAGGTGAATAGGAGCCAGGAGGTGGGGGCTAGGACGTAGGCGGGGCCTAGGGGCTTCCGATGCGCGGAATTCGAGGTCCGCAGTCCGGACAGCCGATCACCTCCCGGACTCGAGCAACGTCACTTAACGGCGAATTTCCAGCCGCAGCCGCGCTGACTCGCTCCCTCCAACGACCAACTCCTAACTCGAACTCCTCTCCCCCAGTTCCCGCACCGCCTCGACCAACGCCAGCACGTTTTCGACGGGGGTCTGTGGGAGCACGCCGTGCCCGAGGTTGAAGATATGACCGGGCCGCGCACCAGCCTGGTCGAGAATCTCTTGGACCCGCCGTCGAATCTCCTTGCGATCACTCAGGAGCACCGCGGGATCGAGGTTGCCCTGAATCGCCTTGTTCGAGCCAATTGCGTTCCATGCGTCGTCGAGGCGGACGCGCCAATCGACGCCGACGACCGATCCGCCGGCTTCGCTGACTAAAGGCACCAGCGCCGGGTTGCCCGTGGCAAAGTGAATGACCGGGACTCCGGGCCGGATGGCGGCGATCACCGCGCGGCTGTGCGGCAGGACGTAGCGGCGGTAGTCGTCCGGCGCCAGGCATCCCGCCCAACTGTCGAACATTTGCACCAATTGGGATCCGGCGTCGATCTGCGCGTTCAAATAGCGTGCCACGGCCCGGGCAAGACGCCCGAGGAGTGCGTCCCAGGCGCTGGTGT
>CAZFKF010001238.1:0-2238 GCA_964518805.1 uncultured Planctomycetaceae bacterium
CCGACAGGCCCAGCCAGCGTTTCGAGGCGAAGTCGGTCGCCACATTGGTCAGCTTCTGCCCCACGGTCATCTCGACCTTCGGCGCGGCGCCGTAGTCCGACTCGAAATGCGTCATGATGCGGACCGGTTCGAGCCTCTTGCCGTCCATCTTCCGCGGCCCGGTGCAGTGGGCCAGGGTGATGATCCCGTCGTGAGGGTAGGTGGGATCGTTGAGGAACGTCGGCCGGCCGGAGATGTTGCCCATCAGGATGCCCGAAGGAACGACCACGAAGTCCGACTCGCAGAAGGCCAGGAATCCGGCGTCGTTCAACGTGCTCAGGGTCATGCAGGCCGTGGTCTGCGAGAGGGGCATGATCGTCGACATGCACTCGCTGACCGTGATGGCACGGCAGTCGCATTGCCGCATCAGACCGCGGAAGACGTGATCCAGAAGAAAAGCGTTGTCGACAAACTGGCGATCGGTTTCCAGCTTGGTTTCGGGGATTTTGAGGTACTCGTCGGCGCGCTCGCGGGCCCGCGATACGGCCGTCTTGTCGTCGCGGGCCGCGCGGACCAGTTTCCCCAACTGCTCGTAGGAGACCGTGCGGATGTCGAGTTTCCACAACCGGCCGACCTGCTCCAAGGTCTTTTCCAGCGGCCATCCCCACGAATTCGGACCTCCGATGGCGACGATGCGGCTCCCTCGACTGGCGTGCAGGCCGCAGAAGGACCGCAATCGCCATAGCACCTCGTCCATGTTGTCGACGACCACGTCCTCGGGAAGGACCGTTCGCGTGACCGTGACATCCGTATGCCGGCGGAGGAACCGCGCCGAGACGCCTTCGTACCAGTAATAGAGCGGGCCCGACTGGTGGCGGACGAAGAACACCGTGTCCTTGCCCCATTTTTCGAGCACGTTGACTTCGGCTTCCAGGTCGCCGCCGCCGTCTCCGCCGGCCCACATCACGATCGCGTCGGCTCGTGCGACATCCGGCAGTGCCTCCAATTCGGCCACGCCGCGGACCTTGGCCAGGGGCAGGAATTCCAGGGGGAAGTCGGCATCGGACTTCAGTTTCTGGATTTCTCCCTGGACCCGAGTGACTTCCTTCTGGACGTCGGCGTCGATTTCCATGCCGCCCCAGTTGCGCCAACTCGTCTGGTGGCCTCGCACCGGGTGGGGATACGTCAGGATCGGCTTGACCACCAGGGGCCGGCGGGGCGGCGCCGCCTCGTCATCCAAAGCGCCCTCCCTGAGCGTCGACCACGCCAATTCCGCCGCAGCCAGGCCCACCAGTCCACTCGCCGCCCCCAGGGCCTGAAGCCCGAGAAGGGATGCGCCCCCCGGAACGGCGCTTCGGCACCCGACGTGCCCACAGCAATCACCCAATCCAGACTCACGAGGATGCTGATGCTCGCACGGATCTGACATAGCTCGGACTCCCATGGCTACGAATACGATGCGCAACGACGAGCACTGTTCTATCCGATGGTTCCCCGCCGTGCCAAGCGTGCTCCTCTGTTCAGGTGTCCGCGTGCCATCCGCTGGCAAAAAACCCCGCGATGGCTTACAATTCCGTAGATGCCGCCTCCGACCCCCGATTTCTTTCAGCCCACCTCCCAAGGTCGGCGATTGCCTGCGGCCACTTCCGGAATGGCCTACTGTCTTATCGCGGCGCTCGGCTACGGCGCAGTGAACGTGTGCTTGCGCGTGCTCACGGTTCGCTGCGATCGCATGTTGATCATCTTTTCAAGGGAGTTGCTTGCCTTTACGTGTGTGGCGGTGTGGGTCGTCTGGGGGCTTGGCCGGCAACGATTCACGCTGCCCCGATGGCCAGCCGTTCTCGGCTTGATCACCGTAGGGGTCGCCACCCAAATGGTCGCGACGTTGCCATTCCTCTGGGCAATGGCCATCGTAGGGCTGGCCATCGCGGTCACGGCCTCGCTTGGGATGAGCCTTGTCACCAGCGCCGTGCTTGGCCGCTTCGTGCTCGGCGAGAGGGTTTCGTTCCAGTCGCTGGTGTCGATCGGGCTCTTGGTCGGCTCGGTGGGCATGCTGACGTTCGGGGCCCAAGGGTCCAGTGCGACGGTGCCGTCATCCGCTGCGGCGAATCCTTGGGTGCTTGTACTCGCAACGGTCGTTGCCAGTACGGCTGGGATCGTCTATGGAGTGTTGTACGTCTCGGTTCGCCGTTCGGTGACCGCAGGCGTTTCGCCGGGATTTGTGGCCCTTATCCTCCCGCTTACGGGCGGGTGGTGTTG
>CAZFKF010001239.1:0-2236 GCA_964518805.1 uncultured Planctomycetaceae bacterium
GACGCCAGTCCGAAAGGACTCGCCGACGCGGCGAAGCGAACCGATGCCCCGAAGCAGTATGACGACTACCGCAAGATGCTCGACGAGGCGAAACCGGACCTGGTGAGCATCTGTCCTCGGTTTGTCGATGAGCGTCGCGACATGGTTCTGGCGGCGGTCGAACGAGGCGTGCGGGGAATCTACCTGGAAAAACCACTGTGCCGCACCCTGGAAGAGGCCGACGCCATGGTCGACGCGTGCCGAAAGCACAAGGTGAAAGTAGCAGTGGCTCACCAGACCCGTTACAGCCCCAAGCTGAAGATCGTTCGCGAGCTGATCGCCACAGGCAAACTCGGAAAGTTGCTGGAGATCCGCGCCCGGGGAAAGGAAGACGCGAGGGGGGGGGCCGAGGATCTGTGGGTGCTCGGGCCCCACGTGCTCGACCTGATGCATCTCTTTGCCGGCATGCCGCAGTGGTGCTTTGCGACCGTTCTGCAGAAGGGTCGCCCCATCTGCAAAGCGGACGTCCGCCCCGGCACCGAAGGAATCAGCCTCTTGGCCGGCGATGAAGTCCACGCCACGTACCGCTTGGCAAACGGAGCCATGGGGTCCTTCGACTCCGTGCGCGACGCCGGGGGCGGTCCCCGCTTCGGAATCTGGATCCTGGGCTCCAAAGGCGTGATCGAGATCGGCACCAATTATATGCCCTGGGCGTTCTTTCTGCCGCACACCTCCTGGTCGGCTCCACGGGCGAAAAAGGCCTGGCTTGAGATCAGTTCCATCGGGGTGGGCAAGCCCGAGACGCTTAAAGACGCAACGCCTCACCACGGCAACGTCGTGGCGGTGAAGGACCTTATCGAGGCCGTGGAGGAGGACCGCAAGCCCTTGGCCGACATTACCGACGCCCGGACGGCCCTGGAAATGGTGGTGGCCGCGTTCGAGTCGCAACGTACACAACGCGCGGTGACCTTCCCGTTGGCGACTCGGAAAGACCCCTTGAGCCTGCTTGAATAAGGGGAATGCACGATCCGAGGTGGTCAGACGCGGGGATCTTGTCCCCGCGTCTATGCCTTGCCGTCTCCTGTCTTGCGTGCCCCCTCTTCCTTGTCGCCTCTTCGCCCTCCCCCTTGCCATGGCGGTAGTTTTGGAGGATCATCGTAAATCTGCCGCGTTAGTGGCTGGGGCGCCTGGTTCACGTTGTCTCTGAGTAGGGAGTCGGATTCATGCGACGCAAGTTCATTGCGGGTAACTGGAAGATGAACCTCGATCGGGCTTCGGCGGTGGGGTTGGCCCAACAACTCGCCCAGAAGGCATCCGGCGTGGAGGGCATTGAACTAGCGGTGTTTCCCCCCAGCGTATACGTCGACGTGGTGGCACAAGCCCTTGCCGGCAGCAAAGTCGCTTGGGGCGTTCAGAATCTCTACCACGAGGCGAACGGTGCTTTCACCGGCGAGATCAGCGTGGCCATGGCCCAGGATCTGGGCTGTCGCTATGCGATCTTGGGGCACAGCGAACGCCGTCACATTCTCGGCGAGAGCGACGAAGCGATCAACAAAAAGACACATGCAGCCCTAAAGGGTGGAATTGTCCCCGTAGTTTGTGTCGGAGAGACTCTCAGTGAACGAGAGGCCGGCAAAACCATGGAGGTCATTCAGCGGCAAATCACCGGGTCCTTGGATGGACTTACGAATGACCAAATGAGGGGTACCGTCATCGCCTACGAGCCGGTTTGGGCTATTGGCACGGGCAAGACGGCCACGCCAACCCAAGCTCAAGAGGTCCATCTCGCCCTTCGCAAGATCCTCGCAGACCGCTACAATGGTGAGGTTGCGCAGGCCGTCTGTATCCAATACGGGGGGAGCGTCAAGGCTAGCAACGCCCGCGACCTGTTGTCCCAACCGGATATCGATGGGGCTCTCGTGGGTGGCGCGAGCCTCAAGGCGGACGAGTTCTTGGGCATTGTGGCCGGCGCCCGCGTCTGAAACGGATCCGGGAGCCCGCAGGTCTCTATCGCTTCGGCGTTCGAGACTGCCTGTCGTGCCTCCAGGGCTGGCGGCAATCGTAATACGGAGAAACGCAATCATGGGATTCGTGGCGTTGGAATACCTGCTGATGGTTGTCCTTTTCCTGCTGGCGATCTTCCTGGTCGTCCTGGTGCTGATCCAGCGGGGAAAGGGTGGTGGCCTGGCTGGCGCGCTGGGCGGCATGGGAGGCCAGAGCGCGTTTGGCACCAAGGCGGGCGACCTGTTCACGCGGA
>CAZFKF010001240.1:0-2227 GCA_964518805.1 uncultured Planctomycetaceae bacterium
TCGTACAGAGTCATGGCGGCCTGGAACCAGCCGGGCACCGCGTCGGGGAGGTAGGGAATCAGTTCGCGGGCACTGGCGGCCGCGACGATCTGCTGCCCCTTGCGGGCCTGGAAGCGATAGCGATCGACCCCGGCGGGGAGGATTTGGCCGTTGACCACGGTCGGCAGCGTGATTTCGATCGCGTCTTGCGGCGCGCTCCCCGACTTGTCCTTGCGAGACTTCGCCCCCTTGGCCTTGGACGCCGGAAGCTCCTTGGCCGCGCTCTTGGAGACTTCGGGCAACTGGCCGACGAAGAAGACCAAGGGATTGGTCAGTCCGGCGGGGGTTCGCAGGCGCAACTGCCGTTGGCCGGGCTCGGCATCGGCCGTCACCGTGACCTGGAGCTTCGCCGTTTCGGCGATCGCCGGATTGAGCGGCTTTCGGACGAACATGGAGATCTTTTTGCGAAGCTCCGCAATCTCCTGGCGCACTTCGGGAGTTGCGTCCTTCTTCCGCAGCTCCTCCAGCCGTTCTTTGAGCTTGTTGAACTGCTGCTTGGTAATCGGCTTGACGAATTCGCTCACCGTCGCCTGAATGCCGCCGCCGGAAACGAAGGCCTGGGCCACTCCGTCGAGAAACTGCCCGCCGACCGTGACTTCCAGCGTCGCCCCCTGCCGGGCGCCGGCCGGATACACGTAGCCGATGTGCGGCGCGTTCTGCTGCGCCGGCGCGGCCTGCGCGATTGCCGCAAGGGCCGCAACTCCGAGTATGGCATGACGCAAGAATAGGCTCATGGGATGTTCCTCTACATAATCTCCTTCAACCGCCCGCCCATCGTCACGCCGTCGGCGGCCGAGGGCGTGACGCGGGCGGCCAGGCCCGTCGGATGGGGAAGCTTGGCTTCGGGGTCAATGCCCAGCAATTCGTACATGCTGCCGATGAGATCCACGGGATAGACCGGCCGGTCTTTGACCTCTTCGCCCCTGGCGTCCGAAGCGCCGATCACGCGGCCGCCCTTGAAACCGCCGCCGGCCACCACGGCGCTGAAGACCCGGCCGTAGTGTCCCCGTCCGCCGTTCCAGGGGGCTTCCCAAAGGACCTTGGGCGTCCGGCCGAACTCACCACTCCACCAGACGATCGTGCTCTCCAGCAGCTTGCGTTCGGCCAGATCTTCGAGCAGCGTGGCCATGCCCTTGTCCATCTCGGGCAGCTTGCGTCGCATGGTCTGAAAATGCTGCTTGTGCGTGTCCCACCCCCGGTAGTTGATGGTGACGTAGGGGACGCCGCGCTCGACCAGGCGCCGGGCTGCAAGGCACGCCTGTCCGAACGTGCTCCGGCCGTAGCGATCCCGCAGCGCGTCCTTCTCTTCGCGCAGGTCGAACACCTTGCCGGCGTCGCCCAGGATGAGGTCGTAGGCCTGCTTCTCCGTTTCCTGCAAAGCCACGAGCTGCGCGTCGCCTTTCATGGCCTGCTCCAGCGTGCCGAGCTTGTGGAGCAGTCCGCGCCGCTCCTGTTGCCGCTGGTCGGAAATGCCCTGGGCCACGACGCCCTCGACGGCAAACCTCGCCTCTGCGGGATTGCCGCCGGTGGCAAAGGGCTTGTAGCGCGAACCCAGGAAGCCAGCTTCCGAAAAGCGCCCTTGCGGTTCGGTGACCACGATATACGGCGGGATCAGCCCCTTGTATCCCGCGCCGTAGCCTTTGAACAACGAGACCACCGCCCCCACGCTCGGGTAGACGTCTCGCCCGCCCTGCGGCCTGCCGGTCTGAACCATGTAGGACGCCGTTTCGTGGGAGCTGATGCCGTGGGTCATGCTCCGAATAATCGAGTACTTGTCGGCCTGCTTGGCCAACAGCGGCAGCAGCTCGCAGATCCGAATCCCGTCCACGTTGGTGGCAATCGGCTTGTTCAGAGGGCCGCAATAATCCTGCCCCGCCTCGGGCTTGGGGTCGAACGTGTCCAAGTGGCACGGGCCACCCCACATCCAGATCTGAATCACCGATTTGGCCTTGGCTTTGGCTGGCGCGGCAGCCGGGGCGAGTCCGCCCAGCGAATCCGCCAACAGCAGCCCGGCGGCGCCGGTCAGGCCGCGGCGCAGCAGTTCGCGGCGAGTGAGGGTTGGGTCTGAGACTCGATATGCCGGATGATCTGTGTTCATGACTCTGCCTCTGCAAAAGTAGGGCGCTAGGGGTCGGGAGTGGGGAGGTGAAAACTGATCTAGTCGCGTTTGGCGATTTTTGTTCCATTG
>CAZFKF010001241.1:0-2220 GCA_964518805.1 uncultured Planctomycetaceae bacterium
GGTCCTGGAGCGGCGCCTCAGGCTCCTGAGGTTTCACGGCATCGAGCGGGATGCCTGGAAGCGCTACGGCCAGGGAGGCAACCCGGAATACGACATCCGCGCGCCGGGCTTCAAGTACAACCTCACGGACATCGCCGCGGCAATTGGCATCCACCAGTTGCGTCGCGCCGATGCGCTTCGCCGCCGCCGTGAACAAATCGCTTTGCGTTACTGCCAGTCGCTCGGCGACCTGGATGCGGTGGCAATGCCGCCGGTGCCGAAGGATCGCCTCCACTCCTGGCACCTCTTCCCGATCCAATTGCGCCTGCCGCGGCTCGCGATCGACCGCAACGCGATGTTCGACGCTTTGCGGGCACGAGGAGTCTGCTGCTCAGTCCATTGGCGCCCCCTGCATCTGCACCCCTACTATGCCGAGACGTTCGGATGGCGCCCCGAGCATCTCCCAGCGGCCAGTGCGTGCTGGCAGCGACTGCTGAGCCTGCCGCTGTTCCCGGACATGAACGACGACGAAGTGGAACACGTGGTGAAGGCTGTACGCGCGGCCTGCGACGAGCACGCGATGCGAACCGCGGTCCGCCGAGCGGCCTAGGCATGGACACCATGTCTCAACGCACGTTCCAACACACCGGTCAACGCTAGTCTTCTCCATCGACACACACACCGTACACCACTCCTATGGTGGAGCGTGTCTCGTCGAAGCAGAGACATTGGCCTTGTTGCCTCGCGGGGCTTTTCGTAGAATCCCCCACTCAGACCGGGTTGTATTCATCGCCCCGTGAAACGCGGCCCCTGGAGATGCGCCGCATCGCAGACTTGGGAGGATGGGATCTTGGCAAAGAACTTTGCGGTCACGGGCGTAGGTGGGTACATTGCCCCGCGTCACTTGAGGGCAATCCGCGATACCGGCAACCGTCTTTGCGCCGCGCTGGATCCCAATGATTCGGTGGGCATCCTCGATCAATACTCGTTCGACGTGAGCTTCTTCACCGAGTTCGAGCGGTTCGACCGGCATATCGAGAAGCTCCGTCGCGGCGACCCGGCAGCCCGCATCGACTACGTGAGCATCTGTGCTCCCAACCATCTCCACGATGCCCACATACGCTTCGCCCTCCGCGTCGGGGCCGACGCGATCTGCGAGAAGCCGCTCGTGCTCAACCCCTGGAATTGCGACGCCTTGCAGGAGCTCGAGGCCGAGTTCGGCCGGCGGATCTACTCGATCCTGCAACTCAGGGTCCATCCGTCGCTGATCGCGCTGAAACAGGAAATTCAGCGGCATCCCAGTTCGCGAAAGCGGGAAGTCTGCCTGACCTACGTCACCTCCCGCGGAAGATGGTACTTCGTGTCCTGGAAGGGAAACGCCGATCGCTCGGGCGGACTGGCCACGAACATCGGAATTCACTTTTTCGACCTGCTCATCTGGCTGTTCGGGCCGGTGGAGCAGGGCGACGTTCATTTTGCCACGCCGAAGTGCACCGGCGGATACTTGGAGTTGCAGCGGGCGAGGGTCAAGTGGTTCCTCTCCGTCGATCGCGAGGACCTGCCGCCGCAAGTCGCGGTCGCCAACAAGACCACCTTCCGCTCGATCACCGTGGATGGCAAGGAAATCGAGTTCTCCGAAGGGTTCACCGACCTGCACACGCGGATGTACGAGGAGATTCTGGCCGGGCGGGGATTTGGAATCGGCGACGTTCGTCCTTCGATCCAATTGGCCCACGACATCCGACATGCAACGCCAAGCGGCGTGCGATCCGACTCGCACCCGTTCCTCTACCGCTATGCGTCCGGTCCCTTGCGAAAGGCGGCCTGATCCCCAGAATCGCAGGATGAAACGACGCGGCCGCGAGGCAGACGGAAGCCGTACGACGTAGGGCGGACGGAGCGCAGCGACGCCCGCCGAAGGGTCACAAGGCCGCTTACGTCTCGGAGAGTATTTCGACGCCGCCGTCTTTCAGCCGATAGATGGCGCCGCAGAGCGAGCAACGGGCATCGCCTGCCGCGTCGAACGATAGTCGTTCTGCGGCGCAGCGGCACATCCATCCAATGCGTCGGGCGGGCACACCCGCCATCAGGGCATACGCCGGCACGTCGCGAGTGACGACGGCCCCCGCCCCCACAAAGGCATATGCGCCGATCGTGTGCCCGCAGACCACGGTGCAGTTGGCCCCCAGCGTCGCGCCGCGCCGCACGATCGTCGGCCGGTACTCGCTCTTGCGTACAATC
>CAZFKF010001242.1:0-2216 GCA_964518805.1 uncultured Planctomycetaceae bacterium
GTCCAAGGCGAATCGGGACGATATCAGCAATTGCACCGGGTCTACCAGCGGGCCGGAAAACTGTGCCTGCAATGCGGCAGGGGGATAATCGTGCGGATTGTCCAGGCGCAACGGTCCAGCTTCTACTGCCCACGATGCCAGCGTGCCAATGTAGCGCATGGGGACGTGACCACTACTCCAGGGTAGATGATCTCGTGCATCGGTAGGTTATGCTTTAGCATAACCCTATGGGTTCGGAGGTTATGCTGAAGCGTAACCTACCAGGGGAATCGGGAAATTCTCCCCCTTGTCGGGCGACTTCGGGCGTTGCCCGCACAACGCCGGTCCGTAGAATTCCGCCGAAAGCCTCAAGGGATGCTGCTCCGCGGCGGCCACCCAGGCGGCCAATCCTCGAACGTAAGACGTACTGCCACACCGGGCGTATCCGATACGATCCGTCGAACCTACCTGAACACCGCCCCGGTCCCCCGGGGTTCGCTTTGTCCCCTGGCGATTCATGGAGTCTCGATATGAGCGCGTGCAGTTGCGCGGGCAATACGCTGTTTCGCTCCAACCGGCGGGAATTCCTCACGGTCGGCGCGTTGGGAATGATGGGCTTCGGCCTTGCCGATCTGCTGGCATCGGAAAGCGCAACCGCCGCCGAGGACAAGAGCGCTGCGGCGCCCAAGGCGAAGAGCATCATCCATATCTTCTTGCCCGGCGGAATGGCCCACCAGGAGTCGTTCGACCCGAAGCCGTACGCGCCGCTGGAGTACCGCGGATCGTTCGGCACGGTGAAGACCAAGATCCCCGGCGAGGTCTTCTGCGAATCGATGCCGCACACGGCCCAAATCGCCGACAAGATGACGGTCATCCGCTCGATGACCCATGGCGAGGCGGCCCACGAACGCGGCACGCACAACATGTTCACCGGGTACCGGCCGAGCCCCGCGGTTCAGTATCCCAGCCTGGGCAGCGTGGTGAGCCACGAATTCGGACCGCGGGCCAACCTGCCGCCGTACGTGTGCGTTCCGAACCAGCCGAATCCTTATGCGGGCCCGGGGTACATGAGCTCGTCATTCGGGCCGTTCGGACTGGGGGCCGATCCGGCGTCGGGCGGGTTCAAGGTCCTCGATTTGAGTCTTCCCGCGGGCGTCGACGAAGCCAGGTTCGCCCGCCGTCGCAGCGCCCTGGAAGCGGTCAACGCGCATTTCGCCGCTGCCGAGAAGAAGTCCGACGCGATTGCGGCCATGGGCACGTTCTACGGCCGGGCGTACAACCTGATCAGTTCGCCCCAGGCCCGCGAGGCGTTCAACATCGATGCCGAGCCGGCCAAGGTCCGCGACGAGTACGGGCGCAACGAGGCCGGCCAGCGATTCCTGATGGCCCGGCGCCTGATTGCCGCGGGCGTGCGCGTGGTCTCGGTCGTGTACGGCGGCTGGGATTTCCACGTGCAGATCGTCCCCGGCACCCGGCAGATGATGCCGCCGCTGGATCAGGCCCTCGCCGCGTTGATCCGCGATCTGGATCGCACGGGGCTGTTGAAAGAGACGATCGTGATGCTTTCCAGCGAGTTCGGGCGCACGCCGAAGTTGAACAAGGACGCGGGCCGCGATCACTGGCCGAAGGTGTTCAGCGTGATGATGGCCGGCGGCGGATTCAAGTCGGGGTTCATCTTCGGTTCGTCGAACCCGACGGCCGCCGAGCCCGACAGCGAGCCCATCGAACCCGCCGACTTGTTCGCCACGGTCTATCACCTGCTGGGCATCGATTTCCACAAGCGGCTGATGGCCCCGGGCAACCGGCCGATCGACATCGTGCGCGGCGGCAAGGTGCGCGGCAACCTGCTGGCATGAGGCCGCCGAACCGGGTGAATCGCGGTTTTCCAGGGGCCAGGGAACGACGATGCAAGACATCGCAAGCGAGACCGACAATGGCTGAATTCTTCTTCTCGTTCCCACGCTCTGCGTGGGAACGCACAGAGGGCCGGTCTGCGGCCCGTCCATCCGCGCCGCCGAGCGGCGAGGCTTGCGTCCCCACGCAGAGCGTGGGAACGAGCAGTACGAGGAAGGTCGCGATCATCGGGAATCTGGCCGTTCTGGTTCTTCTGGTCGCTGCGTCGTCCTCGCTTGCCGCCGATCCGCAGTTGGGCCGCATCGCACCCTGCGGAGGGCAGCGCGGCACCGAGCTCGACGTGGTGCTCGCCGGCGCCCGGCTGGGCGACGCGCAGGAGATCA
>CAZFKF010001243.1:0-2214 GCA_964518805.1 uncultured Planctomycetaceae bacterium
ACCTCATTCAGCCCATCGACATGCTCAGCTTCCTGCTCCTGTACCGCCTGGCCCACAAACTGGTCTACTACACGGTGGCGGCAGTGCCATTCGCCCTGGTGTTCTTCCTCTGTCGGGGTTACTTCCCGGGTTGGCCCGATGCCCTGACGCTCTGGAGCTTCTCGGCCTCACTGGTCATGGCGTTCCTGCTGGGGTTCTTCATGGAGGCGACCCTGGGCATGGTGGGCTTCTGGTTCCTGGAGGTCAGCTCGCTGTTGTTCGTCTACATGCTGTTCACGTTCTTCTTCTCCGGTCACATGTTCCCGATCGACATGCTGCCGGAAGGCGTTGCCACCGTGGTCAAGATCATTCCCTTTCAGTACCTGGCCTATTTCCCGTCGGCGGTGTTTCTGCGAAAAGTCACGGGCTCGGATCTGGCCTGGGGGCTGGCCGTGCATTTTGCCTGGGTCGTCCTGTTCATCGTGGCCAGCCGCGTGGCGTTTCGTTTCGGGGTGAAGCGCTATAGCGGGTTCGGAGGCTGACCGTGCGCGATCATCCTTCGTATCCCAGAGTCTTCCTGATCTTCGCGCGGAACAGCCTGGTCCGCGATATGACTTTCCGTGCGAATTTCATCATCGACACGGTCTCCTCAATCGCCTGGATGGCGATGAACCTGGCCTTCTACGCGCTCGTCTTCCGGTACACGCCGATGATCGGGGCCGACAGCGGCTGGGGCAAGTACGAGTTCTTCCTCTTCCTCTCCACCACGCTGGTGATCAACAGCATCGTGCAGGCCCTGTTCATGACCAACGCCGACGAGTTCAGCGAGTTGATCCGCACCGGATCGCTGGACTTCGCCCTGCTGAAGCCCATCGACACCCAGTTCCTCGTCTCGTTCCGGCGGATCGACTGGTCGTCGCTGGGCAACCTGGTGTTCGGACTGGTGCTCATCGTGTACGCCTACGTGAAGCTGGGCGAAGCGCCCGGCCCGGTGGTCGTTCTGCTGTACCTGGTCTACGTTGGTTGCGGGATTACGATCCTCTATGCGTTGATGATCGCCCTGGCGGCGTCGAGCGTGTGGCTGGGCCGCAACCAGACGCTCTACGACTTCTGGTTCTACATCACCAACTTCTCGCGTTACCCGCGCGAAATCTACCGCGGCACGTACGGCGATCCGCTACGGTGGTTCTTCACGTTCATCATCCCCGTGCTGGTGGTGGTCAACGTCCCGGCCCGGTTCCTGGTTCGCTCGTTGCGCCCGCAAACCCTCGGCGACTGGTTCCTCCCCTTGTTCGCCCTCGCAGCCGCCGCGGCCAGCCTGGCCGCCAGCCGGTGGATTTTCAACCGCTCGCTGGAGAGTTATCGTAGTGCGAGTAGTTAGGGACTGGGGATCGGAGGTCGGGGGTCGGAGATCGGAGTCCGGCCTCGGGGATCGGAGCCTCGCGGCGAAGTCCGGGGATGGACTGCGGGGCGTTGAGGGATGGACTTGTGTCTCCCCTCTCCCGTTCGACGGGAGAGGGGCCGGGGGTGAGGCACGCTACGCAACGGACCGGCACTTGATGCGCACGGCATGCCCGGGCGACGTGCCTGTGTGGCATGCTCTCACGACGCGAAGCGTCGGGTGAGCATGGAAACGCTGAAAGAGGCTCCATGCCGACCCGCGGCTACCGCCGCGTGACGGCATGCCACACGGCCACTTGGGCCAGACGAAAGGAGGGCAGGTGATGCCAGAAGAATTGATTGGGCTCTTCCTGTCCGTTGGCCTTGGGGGCTACGCCATCATTCACGGAGTCCAGTTGCTCGGCCGCACATGCGAGAGCGATCCAGCAAAGCGATGGGGCTGCGGAAGACTCGCGTTTGCCTGGTTCCTGTGGTTGTTGGTGTGCGTGCTTGCCGTCTTCTCCTTTCTGCCAAACATCTCGTGCGCGAGAGGGGCCGCACGTCGCGCCCAATGCTGCAACAACCTGAAGCAGATCGGCTTCGCCCTGCACAACTACCATGACAGGTACGGCTCCTTCCCGCCGGCGTATACGATTGACGCCAGCGGCCGGCGTCTGCATAGCTGGCGAGTCCTTCTGCTGCCGTTCTTGGAGCAGCAGAGGCTCTACGAACGGCTCCGTCTGGACGAACCTTGGGATAGCCCGCACAACCTCGGCGTCTTCACGTCGGCAACGTCTCCCGACGCGAAACCGGTGCCAATGACAATCGCCTGCTATCGGTGCCCCTCCGACCCGG
>CAZFKF010001244.1:0-2214 GCA_964518805.1 uncultured Planctomycetaceae bacterium
CGCGCGGGGAAGAAACGGCGTGGGGCGGCCCCGAAGGTCGGGCAGGCTGCCCAGGTAGTCGTACAGCGGGTGCATCGCGCCCTGCAGGGCGTCGCGAAGCAGCCCTTCCATCCGCCCTTCGGCTTCCCCGGCGAAGAGCGTCACGCCGAGCCTCTGAAGGAGCTTCATGTCGTCGGGCAGGTCGGGAAGCATGGCCACGCAACCGCTCACGTGGAACCCGCCGATGGCCACCTGGATGCCCGCCGCGCGAAACTCCCGGGCGAGGTCGGTGGCGCGGGGCATCTGGTTGGTCTGCACGCCGGCCAGAAAGACCACGCCCCGGCCGCCGTTGGCTTGGATCCGCCGGATGATCTTCTGCACCGGGATGACCGTGTGGCATTCGTCGTAGGCGTTGACGTCGATCTGGACGTCGTCGCCCAGCGCCCGGCGATCCTCCACGTCCTGCACCAAGGCGTACAAGCACGCCAGGGAATTCGACGGCACGAAGGCGCGGAACCATTGGATCAGGTAGCCGTCGTCGTCATAATGAGAAGGCTTGATGATCTCGACCAGGAAAGGCCGCTTGGGCTGTGGGTGGCCGTCCATGGCGTTGTCTCCTCCGCAGGTTCGGCGCTGCGGGGCGCCGTGTTTTGTCGGATCTCACGATGGGGAATCATCCATGAGCTGTGCTGAACGACGGTCCTTTCCCCGGCGAATCGATGACTTCTGTGTAGAATGGCTTCGCGGGCCGGTGGGGGCGGGCCGGAGACCCATCCTGCTTTATTGCCTCCTCGCACGGACGCTCTTTGCGGGCGCGGTCGTCTGGTCGATCGGCTCGGCGCCGGTCTCGATGGCGGCCGACGGGCCCTCGCAGGTCGTCGTCGAGAGCCAGCGACTCGCCCTGGTCCTGGCAGCCGGCAACGCGAAAGGCGGCATGGTCTCGCTCAAAGACAAGACTACGGGACGCGAGTGGCTCGTCTCGCAGCAGGAACCACGCCTGTTCCACCTCGATTTCGCCAAACGCGACGATCCGCACGGCAAGCCGATTGCCATCACCAACCGCGAGGCCAACGAGGTTAGCCTTCGGGACGAGCGGAGTCAAGATCGCACGGTGGTGCGGGTGATGCTGTCAAAGCTAGCAAACCAGCCGATCGACGTAGTGTGCACCTTCACCGCGGTCAAGGACGAGCCCGGCATTCGCTGCCGCATCGCCATCCGGTTTCCGGAGACGCTGGTCCTGGAAGGAATCCGCTTTCCGCTGCTGATGCTTCGCGTCCCGAGCCCAACCGGAGCGACCGATGCCTTGGTGTTTGGCTCGACCAAAGGCGGGGTTCACCCTCGACCTTCGGCCTGGCCTTCGGGGCGAACGGTTGCGTACAGCCAGCCGGGCAGCCTGACTGCCCAGTTCGCCTCGTACTACGACGCCGATGGCGGGCTGCTCACGGCAGCTGAAGACGCACGGGGCTATCCCAAGGCGGTCTTCGCCGGCCGAATCGGCAACAGTCTGTTGATGTGTTGGTATCGCCAGTGCCTGGCGACTGCCCGCGAAGTGCAGGCGTACGACGTAGTGCTGACGACCTTCGGGCGCAGCGAGCCCTCCCGCCCGGTCGATTGGCGCGATGCGGCCGATCTCTACAAGCAATGGGCCGTGCGCCAACCCTGGTGCGCCAAGACGCTGGCCCGGCGCGACGATCTGCCCGCGTGGCTCAAAGAGGGCCCGGCCATGGTCCGCTTCGGGCGCGATTGGCTGGCCGATCCGGCGAGCATCGAGTCGTGGCTGACCAGCTACTGGCGCAAGCATTTTGGCGGCGGCGCGAACCGCAGCTCCCCGGACGGTTCGCCCGGGCGCGTGCCGCTGGTGATTGCCTATTGGGGGTGGGAGAAGGTCGACACGTGGATCACGCCCGACTACTTTCCGGCGTATCCTTCCGACGACGTTTTTCGCCGGCTGGTGCAGATGGGCCGGACGCTCGGCGGCCACACGTTTCTCTGGCCCTCGGGCTACCATTACACGGTGACCTACCGCAAGATGGCCGACGGCAGCTTCGCCTGGGACGACCGCCAGCGATTCGACGCCACGGCTCGGGCCCACGCCGTATGCGGGCGAGACGGGAAGGCGATCATCGGCGACCGTTCCTGGCTTGCCGGGGGCCAGACCGCCCCGTTTTGCCCCGGCGACCCGTGGGCCCTCGCCCGGCGCAATCGCCCGGCTACCCGAGTCGCCGGGCCCGGGGC
>CAZFKF010001245.1:0-2213 GCA_964518805.1 uncultured Planctomycetaceae bacterium
TCACGACAGCGTAGGCCATAGAGAGTCGGACGGCAAGTACGCGTTTGTCAAGCTCCCATGGGGCGGCAAGACGCACCATGTGGCGGATCATGCCATCGCATTCAAAGCGACCAGCCTTTGCGGTATTCACGACGGACGTACTGATTCAGCTCCGGCAGATTCGTGCAGCGCATGCCTACGCCGTCCCACTCGACCTTCTTGCCTGGCCCTGCCAGCATCGCCAGATTGCCGACCAAGAGGGCCTCGATGTAGGGTCCGGCTGTGTGGCATGCCGTCACGCGGCTTTACCGCGGGTCGGCATGGAAGCGTTGCCAACGGTTCCCATGCTCACCCGCCGCTGCGCGTCGTGAGAGCGTGCCACACACCCGTAGTCTACGTTTCATCGTTGGGGCCACACCGGCGCAGCCCGCGCTACAATCCTCTTCGCACCGGAAGCAACTTGATCAGGCGCGCTTCCGTGTTCGCGATCTCGCGGTTGACGAACTGGTCGGTCAACAACCACTCTTGATAGAGGTTGTCGAGTTGCCGCAAGTAATACTCGACCGACGACCTCGTCAGCGTGGGCTTCACGTCTTTGGGTCGATCCTCGTCACGGATCGGCGGGCGCACGCGATTGGCGGGCGGCTGGTACGCCGGATCGTAGACCAGGACCGGCAGGGTGTCGGCCGGCAACAAATGGCGCCAGAGGAACGCCTGCATCTTGTCCTCCGTTGGCACGGCCTCGCGGACCAAGTCCTGCCCGCCGCCCTTAGCCGCGCCGATCACGGTTACGCTGACCGGCATATCCAGCGACTTGAGAACGGTCCTGAGCGACAGCTTCGCGACCTCTTGCTTGGCCGCCAGCGTGACGCCGGGTGAACTGAACCCGGGGGGCAAATCCTTGAAGCTGAGCTTGATCGGCCCGTCGAACCCGTCCTTGCGGATGGCGTAGACCGTGACAACGCCGGTCCCGTTGCTGGGCATAATGATTCGGGACGGGAGCAAACGCAACACGAAGTCGGGCCGCGGCGGGCTGATCCGAAGCCGATAGGCATATTCTTCTCCGGCATGTCGCCGCGTATCGTTGATGTGAACGAAGTACTTCCCGTCGGCGGGCAGCTTTACCATGAGGTACGAATCGGCGTGATCGGTGTTCAACCCCGAGGCCGCGTCGAAATGATCGTCGTTCATGGCGATGGTCTTGCCGTCCGCGCCCGTCATCTCGACGAACGAATCGTACGGGGAGCCGAGGCGGCGCGCGTTGACTTCGGCCACGATCGTCTCACCGGCCTTTCCTTCCACCTCGAAGACATCCGAGTCACCCGGACGGTTTGCCCGCCCGTTGACGATCACGGGAAGCGTCACGGCCTGCGCATGCGACGGGTCGTCGTTGGGCTCCTGCTCAAAGCACTCCGGCAGCGTATCGAGGGCGAAGGCAACGCGGTTGGAAAAGTGCCCGTCCTTGCCGCCGGCGGCGACAAGGTAAACTCCCGGTTCGGCGTCCGGCGAGGGAAGCGAATATTCCGCTCCTTCGAGATTCCATCCCTTCATCTCGATTTCCGCCGGCGCGCCGGCGCGGCCGCCCAGCGGGAAGATGCTGGTTACGAAGGGAAGCTCGCCGACGGTCATGCGATACACGAAACTCTCGCGCCCGCGGAAGAGCGCCTCGTTGATCGTGAGCACATACTCGCCGTCGTCGGGGACATGGAAGAAGATTACCGGATCGGGGTTGGAGCGGAAATCGTCGTCGTAGGCCACTTCCTTGCCGCTGGCGTCGCGGAGCCTCAGCACGGCCTGGAACCAGCCGGGAACGGCGTCGGCGACGTAGGGCACCAGGTCTCGGGCCTTGGCGGAGATGACCAGGCGCTGCCCCTTGCGCGCCTCGAAACGATACCGGTTCATCTCGCCGGGTGCGATCTGGCCATTCATCGTACACGGCACTTTGACGCGCAGTTCCACTTCTTCCGGCGGCCGCTTGCGTTGGGCCAGATACTCCTTGCCGAGCACCGGAAGCCGGCAGGTCTTCATCGGCTTGCGGACGATTTCGGGCACCTGGCCCACGTGGAAGGGCAGCGGATTGGAAACGCCGCGTCTGGTGACCACGCGGATCTCGCGCCGGCCCGGCTCCGCGGTGGGCGCTATCGTAACCTCGGCGAAGACGAGTTCTGTTTGGGAGCGCACGGCCGGCGTGCGCTCGTCCTCTGCGATCCTCCTCTGGATCCGCTCGATCAGCT
>CAZFKF010001246.1:0-2212 GCA_964518805.1 uncultured Planctomycetaceae bacterium
CGCCCGCGGCAGTCGATCAGTGCAACGGCGTACCCCCGCGGGGCAAAGAACTCGCCCCGGTCCGCCCCTTCGCGGAAGTAGCGGTGGAGCATCAGCACGGGGAACTTGCCCGGCGCGTCGGGCCGAAAGACCTCGGCCGCCAGTTTCACGCCGTCTCGCATCGGCACGGGAATCTTGGTTTCGTGCTTGACGCGGTAAATCGGCTCAGACCGCGATGGCCCCATTTCGCCCGCTTGGACGTCGAGGAGGAGGATTGCCGCGATCGGCACCACGGCGATGGACAGGCGGCTCAATCGCATCGGGACCTCCGCGTTCGTAGGGTTGGAAAAGCATAGCCCCACCATGAGGACCCTGCGCCTCACCGGTCGCGTTATGCTGAAGCATAACCTACGCCTATTTGCCGCTCTTTGCCACGGGGGTGACGATGAGATCTTTGGGGAATGAGAATTTGCCCTGGGTGCTCACTTCCGTGCCGAAGGGGAAGTCCTTGGTGTTGATCTTGGCAATACTGACCATGGTCTCGGGATCGCCGGCCACGACGTGGATGTCGAGGCCCGCGTGGCCGCGAAGCCATTCGGGCCCGATCAGGCGTTTGCCCTTCCATAGGCCGCCGGTGGCGATCAAGAGGCCGAACCGGGCTAGGTCTTCGGCACTGATTCGCATCCAGCCGGGACAGCCGCGCACGATGTGGCCGTTGATTTCGTACGGCGGGTCGACGTACTCGCCGTAGCCGGGGAAGTCGGGATAGAAGTCGCGCGTATCGTGGACTTCCTTGCCCGGGGCCCATTCCCAGCGGTCGGCCGGGATGCCGAGGTGGCGGAAGAGCCGCTCGTCGAGCACTTGTTTGAGGTCCTTGCCCCAGAGGGCCGTCAGGGCTTGGCCCAAACGCCAGTAGCCGCCGCTCGAATAGCGCGTCGTGCTGCCAGGCGGGGTGTGGGCGAAGTTGTCGAACGAGGGATCGCCGGTCCAGTGCACGCCCGGCGGGATCGCGGCGTGGAACACGCTCCGGTTGCGCCAATGGAACCCGCTTTCGAGCACGAATCCGCCCTGGTGGTCCAACAGTTGCCGCCACGTAAGCTGGCGATGGAGCCCTTCGTCGAGGCACTTGTGCGGATGCGAGAGTTGGCCGCGCCCGGTCCAAGTCTTGCAGATCGGCTCGTCGGGCTTCAGAACGCCCGCCTCGACGCTCAACCCAAACAAGGCCCGCGTGATGCACTTGCCCAGCGACGCCGACTGACAGCGGTAGCTCGGATTGCCCCAGCGGCGCACGAGATATCCGTTGCGGGTGAGCACCGCGCCCCACTGGCCGTCGCCGACATTCACGCCGCCGAAGCCGCCGCCGTGGATGTTGGCCTTGGCGACGATCTCGTCGAACTTCGTGGCGTCCAGCCCGGCTTCTTCGGGAGAGATCTCCAGCCAGCGATCGCCGGGAAAGGCGACTGCGTTCGGTTCAGTCCGTAGGTTATGCTTCAGCATATCCGATGCGGAGGAGTCTCGTCCGGCTGTCTCTGTCGTGTGGAAGGGTTCGGATATGCTGAAGCATAACCTACGGACTTCGGACAGGACGGTGTCTTCGACTTGCGGGGCGAACAGGCCGACGTCGAGCGTGAGGCACATCGATTCGTGGCCGCCTTCCCTGAGCATCTGGGCCGTGGGCAGATAGCCGAACGATTCGTTCGAGTAGGCGGCCACCCAAAGACTGCGAGGGCCGAGCTGCTGGGCGATCCTTGCAGCGTATTGTGCGGCGGCCTCGCCCGAGAGGGCCACGAAGGTCAGATCGGCGCCGAACTGCCATACGGCCAGCGGAGTGCGGTAGGACTGGGCCAGCGGCTTGCCCTGGTCAAGCGTCGCGAGCATTCCTTTGGCATTGCGCGCGTGCCAGACCGACGGCCCGGAGGCCATGGCCTGCAATTGCTCGCGGGAGAAATCGTGGGCCAGCGGCAGATCGATCCACGCCAGTTCCGCGCGCAGCGGTCCTCGCACCGGCCGCATCGGAGTGGCGGCCACGCGCGCGACTTCGGCGGCGAGCCGCTCGCCCTGCTGCCGGGCCAGGTCCGCCGTGCCGCGGGGGTGCGAGTTGGCGTCGGCCCCGCAGCCGATCACGAACATCGCCTGGCTGCCGGGGAACCGCTTCTCGATCGCGGCCTGGGCGAAGCTGGCGTAGTCGCCGGAGATCTTCGTGTTGTTGCCGTCGAGCGTCACCGGATGACAC
>CAZFKF010001247.1:0-2211 GCA_964518805.1 uncultured Planctomycetaceae bacterium
ATCGCCGTGAAGCGAATGCACAGTTTTTCGATCCTCCAGCCGGGCGAGACGGTCGGCTGCGTCGGCTGCCACGAGAAGCGAAGCGAGGCCCCGGAATTCGTCCCCAACCAGATGGCCTTCCGCCGGCCGCCCAGCCCGGTCGAACCGATCGCCGATGTCCCCGAGGTGATCGATTTCCCGCGCGACATCCAGCCGGTGCTCGACAAGCACTGCGTTCAGTGCCATTCGCCGGATCGCTACGAGGGCCGCGTCGATCTGACCGGCGACAAGACCGCGATGTACACGATGAGCTATTGGACCATGCTCACGCGGGGACTGGTGGTCGACGGGCGCAACCAGCCCTTCGGCAACCGCCCGCCGCGGTCCTATGGCAGCGCGGCGAGCCGCCTGATGAAGCTCATCGACGGCAGCCACTACGGCGCCAAGCCGTCGCCGCACGAAGTGAAACTCGTGCGATTGTGGATCGAGACCAGCGCGACATACCCAGGCACGTACGCGGCGTTGGGCTGCGGGTTCTACCCGGTTCACGCGCCGTACGGCCCGCTCGTCCAGCGTTGCGGCGGGTGCCACGGGCGCGAGGTCAACGACCAGTACGGAAAACGCACGGTGCTCGATTTCCCGCGGGCCTGGGGCGAAAGGGCCGAGCCGGCGGCGAACCTCTCCCGGCCCGAAAAGTCGTACGTGCTCCTGGCGCCGTTGGCCAAGAGCGCCGGCGGGCTGGGGCTCTGCAAGGAACCGGTCTTCAAGAGCAAGGACGATCCGCTCTACCGCGCAACGCTGGCCGCCATCCGCGACGCCCATGCCCGCCTCGAAGCCGGCAAGCGGTTCGACATGCCCGGCTTCCGCCCCAACGAGCACTACATCCGCGAGATGCAGCGGTTCGGCTTCCTGCCCAAGAACCTCAAGCCCACCGACCCGGTCGACTGCTACGCCGTGGACCGGGCCTATTGGGACTCGTTCTACTTCCACCCGGTGAGCACGGCCAAAGCCGCGGACATCGACGGGATGTAGTCCCCGCGCAGCGTTGCAGAGCAACGGAACCGTGAACAGATCTCAGGAGGAGGAGCCGGGACGCTTACCGCGAGCCTATTGACCCCTGTATTGAAAATGATCCTGGTACAAGGCTATTCTCCCTTGTTTCCCGGCCTCCCGTTGGTCGGCCTCGCTCATTGCCTGCGCAGAAGTCAATAATAGGGCGTTCGCCACGGATACCCATGCCTCGCGATGCTACTCGAGCCAGTCGTATTCGCGGAATGCCATCGCACCGCGGACGGTAGGGAACTCGTCCGCAGACCGCTGTTGGATGGCAAGGAACTCCGGGAAACACTCTTGAAATGCATCGACGATCACGGGATCGAACTGCGAGCCACTTGCGCCGAGGATCAGTCCGCGTGCATGCGCTGGGGAATACGCGGGTTTGTGAGGGCGCGCCGAGGTGAGCGTATCGTACACATCGGCTAAGGCGACGATCCGGGCCGGCAAAGGAATCTCCTGGCCTGCCAGGCCGGAAGGATAGCCCCTTCCGTCAAACCGCTCGTGATGGAATCGGGCGATCTTTGCGCCCATGGTCAGAAATCCGCCACTGCAGGACCAAGCGACCGCCTCGTCGAGGATCGTGGCCCCGATCGTGGTGTGCCGTTTCATGACCTCGAACTCATCGGGCGTGAGCCGACCCGGCTTCAACAGGATCTCGTCGGAAATGCCGACTTTGCCGACATCGTGCAACGGACTCGATCGATACAGGTCGTCGAGCAGCCGCCGATCGAGCTGGCCGGCATACGGCCCCTGGTTCGCCAGGTGTTCGCCGAGAGCCTGGCTGTAAGCTCGCATCCGCTTCAGGTGGCCGGCCGTATCCTGGTCGCGCGACTCGGCCACCTTGGCCAACATGAAGAGGGCGACGTCCTGCGTGGCGACGATTTCTTCCAAGCGACGTTCGGCAGTCGCCTTGAGCTCGGCATTGTGCGACTGGATCTCCTGACGAACGGCGGCAACGCGGCTTCTGGCCTGGACCAACTCGATATGCAATCGGACCCTCGACAGCAAATCCTGCGGATCGAACGGCTTGATGATGTAGTCGTCCGCACCGCACTCATAGGCGTGTAGTTGCTCTTCCCGCGAGGACCGTGCCGAGACCATGATGATCTGCGATTCCGACGCCATCTGGTCGGACCTGATGTGACGGCAGGTCTCATACCCGTCCATGCCCGGCAT
>CAZFKF010001248.1:0-2206 GCA_964518805.1 uncultured Planctomycetaceae bacterium
TGGCGGGCAAGCACCTTCCGGTAGAGTTGAGCGGCGTCGGGAGCGTCGTTAGCTGATTTCAGGGCGTGCGGGAACTCCTCGGCAACTGCTTGGGCATACTTCGAAGCTCGGTTGTGGGCCGGGCCTTTCACGACGCCCAGAGGAATGTCTGCACGACCGAAGTAGGCATTGAGGGCATCGAGGCAGAGCGGACTCCAGGGGTTCTTGACGCAGACACCCGTCGCCAGGATCTTCGCCTCACCCCGATCCGCCAAGGCGTGCAGGACGGCCACGGCCCCTACGTCATCCACGTCCCCCATGATGTCGGTATCGAAGATTACCGGCACAGGGCTTGTCGCCGAGGATGGGGCGGCTGCCAAGAGGACTAAAAGGAGGAAGATAGTCATAGCGTTGCTTCGGTTTCCTGGTTCAGCTTGTAGCACGCTTCGGCCCGAGTGCCTGAGCGAGGCGATGCAACTGCTCTACCGATGGCTCGGCCATCGTGCCGTCCTGGTAAATGCCGACGTTGAACGTCATCGGAGCTTGATGGGAATTGCAGGTGCGGACGAAGGCCAAAGTCTCCTCATTGGAGTAGAGCGGCATGGAAATCTCCGTGTCCAACCGGTGGTGAACCCAGGCCCGGTCCTCCAGGCATGTCCAGCCGAACCACTGGAGACCGTTGGCAGGATGATGCCGACCGCTGGGCGGGTGTTTCAGATCGACTAATTCCCCGGCCCAGTAGTCCTGGTGGAGCGTGTAGAGGAAGGTCTCGTTCACCCCGGCATTGTAGGTCACCAGTCGGGCGGGATAGCCGGTCTTGGCGGCGACCGTGAATCGCTCCCAGGGGAACTGAAAGCCGGTCATGTCCGTGGTGACGCTATTGTGCGGACCACGGGTATCGAGCGAATAGGGGCTGTCGAACCACCACGCCTTGATCTTGTCACGATACCGGTCGCCCATCCACGTAATGATCTCCAACAAGTTCTTGGCGAATGGTTCCTTGTTGGGAGCGTGGTAGCCTACCGCCTGCTCCCAGGCCGCATCCTGCTTGCCGTTGCAGGAGTGGTTGTAGTAGACCAGTAGGTGCTTCCGCTTTTCCGCCAGGGCCTCGGCGAGTTCCCGGATCAAGTCCCGCTTGCAGGTTCGGCCCGGTAGAATCTTGTCGATCACGGGATGCGGGGCAGGCAGCATTTGCAGGGCGTGCGCCGCAGTGAACATCCATGCCGAACCCGGCCGAAGCAACTGTCCATACATGCGATTGAAGAGCAGCAAGCGGAAGTTTTTGTTCACGTCTGGAAGCGGTGGCCTTGGCATCAAACCGCTGAACGAACCGGAACAGCAGCAACCCGGTAGCAAGTAAATCGAGATCCAAACTCCGTCAGGATATATCCTGGCAAGCTATCAACAGGAGAACTGCCATGTACTTGTGGACAAGCGAATTCGTTTCTGCCGGGCACCCGGATAAGGTGGCCGATCAGGTGGCCGATGCCATCCTCGACGCTTACCTGACCGACGATCCAATGTCGAGGGTAGCGTGTGAAGTGACGATCACTGCCCAATTCGCTCTGGTCACCGGGGAGGTGGACTCCATCGTTCGACCGGACATCGAGGCGATAGTCCGTCGAACCCTGGTGGACATCGGTTACGGCTCGAAAGAAGTCGGTTTCGACGGCCGTTCGTGCGATGTCGTGAACAAGCTGCACGTTCAGTCCGACCAGATTCGGCAAATGCCAAGTCCTCTTCGGCTTCGGCTTCCGCCCAGGATGTGGGTGCGCCGTGGAAGAAACGTGAAGAAGAAGAGAAACAGAAACTCCCTGAAATCCTGAAGAAGTGCGTGGCCCTGGCGGATACCGACCCGGACGGGGCAGCGGAACTATTGGGGATGCAAATGGTGTCGCTGGGCGACGAAGAGGCCGTGGCCAAAGCGATGGCCGCAATGCCGAAGGACGATCAGAAGAAACTGGGCGAGGTCAAACGAAGGGCCAAGGACATCTGGCGGAAGCGGGGTGCCGAGGCCAGAGTCGCCAACGAGGAGTTCCAAGCGAGAGGTGGATGGAGCCGTTTTGGAGTCGGCAAGGAACCCATCGTGGACCCGAAGACGAGGCCGAGCGGTGATGCGAGAGGGATTTCTGAGCCGAATTATGGCTCGCCTCGAAAAGACGAGAACGGTTATTGGATCAGCGGGGAGGAGGCACATCGGAGGGAGGTGCAGAAAGACGCAGAGATG
>CAZFKF010001249.1:0-2204 GCA_964518805.1 uncultured Planctomycetaceae bacterium
GCATTTAGACGATAGCTATTGCATCGGACGGGTCGGGTGGCGCGCCCTGACGCTTTGGGAAGTTATCGTAGGCTGGGCAGTACGCCTCGTTCGACCAGGTCGTCACGCCGGCCTTGATCGACGCCGTGTTCGAGGACGCGGTACGGCGGCAGACGCCGCCGCCGCCAGCGGATTCCCGCCCTTGGTATGACCGGTGGCTCGACAACGCCAACAACTTCTTCGCCGGCTTCGGCGACACGCTGACCTGCGGCCTGACGGCCCGCTACCGCCAGTGGCTGGGCGTCGACAACCTCGTGGACCGCAATTCCGGCCTGTACGTCGCGGGGCAGGTGGCGGGCACGGTCGAGAGCATGGCCCTGGGGGCGGTCAATCCTTGCGGGCTGGGGGCCGCGGGAACCGCGATCCGCGCACTCAACGGCGTCCAGGCGGTGGGCAACGCCCTGAACATGGGCGAGAACATCCAGAACGGCAACTACGGGGCCGCCGCGTGGGACGGCGTGGGCCTCTTGGGCAACATCGGCCAGATGTCCCGCGCCTGCTTCGCCGCCGGCACGCCCCTGTTGACTCCCGAAGGCTCGAAACCGATCGAGGAGTTCCGCGTCGGCGACCTCTTGTTGTCCGCCCCGGAGGACGACCCCAACGGCGCGATCGGGCCGCGGCGCGTTGAACACGTGTTTCAGCGGCACTGCCGATTGTTGTTGGTACGTGTGATGGGGCAGGAGATCCACACCACCGCGGAGCACCCGTTCCATGTGGTTGGCAAGGGGTGGACGCCCGCGTCGTTGTTAGCGGCGGGGGAGCTCTTGCGCAGCCACGAGGGACGCGCGATCGCAGTCGAATTCGTGACCGACACCGGGCAAGAGGCGACTGTTTACAACATGCGGATCGCGGACTATCATACCTACTTTGTGGGTAGCGCTTCGTGGGGTTTCTCCGTTTGGTCGCACAACACCTGCACAACGATTTCCAGGGAGAATGGTCAAACCACGATAGGGATTCAGAACAAGTTCCCGGCAGGATCGCTCGAATCCCGTCAGCTTCAGCGTTTTGTAGCAGAATGGAATAAAGAGATCCTCAAGGCTGGCGGCTCGATGATCACACGAGGATTGAGCCTAGCGGAAAAAGCTGCGTCCAAGGCTTGGACTAAGATGATGAGACTCAAATACCCCTCGCGCTTTGCCGGAAGAGTCGTTGGTCATCTTCCAGACGCGGCAGCGGGGGGGGCCGCCGTTCCGGCGCGAGGTATGGCCTTGTTGCCGAGTGTGAACTCGTATCTCGGCGGGCTGCTGAGAGGCATTCCAACCGGCACCCGGTACAATGGGGTGAATCTCTTCCGCTGATATAGGCTTTGAGGCATTATGAAAACCCAAGTGGCACGACGAATTCACGAACTGCTGGACGGCATCAAGGCCGATTTCCCTCGAAGAAAGAAGGCCGCGGAGCAATTAATGAGGCAGGCGGGAATACAGGACTCGTTGGAACTCGCAATATCTCCTCGCGAATCCGTTTCGGAACTGCCGACGTTTGACCGAAAGATCTCGCGTCAACTATCGCCGATGCTGAAGGCTCGCTTCGACTACGCGGGATCGTGGAGAATGGGACAGGAGATTTGGTTGAGTGCCACCGAAATGCCCTCGTACCTTAAAAGAAGAGCCGTCCGACAATGCCACCGCGCTTTGCGCGATCAATGGGAAGGATCAGCCCCAATGGTGTTTTCTGATCGATGTCTTTCCCTTTTCGGTGTAACGGAGTATGTCCCAGAGGATCTCGTTTACTTGGCTTGGAGAGAAAAGGAGAGAGAGCCGGAAGTCTGGGTCTATGAAGGCATGGAATCTCACAACTTTGCGAACTTGGAGGAGTACCTCAGGTGGCGCCTTGAGGCCAAATGACCCAATGTGGGTAGTCTTGGGGTCAGATCGCATTTAGACGATAGCTATTGCATCGGACGGGTCGGGTGGCGCGCCGCGACGCTTTGGGAAGTTATCGTAGGGTGGGCAGTACGCCTCGTTCGACTAGGTCGTCACGCCGGCCTTGATCGACGCCGTGTTCGAGGACGCAGGGAGTCTTGGGGTCAGAGCGCATTTAGACGATAGCTATTGCATCGGACGGGTCGGGTGGCGCGCCCTGACGCTTGCGAGGTCCGGGGACAGTATACGCAACTCGTTTCGTCTTCCGATGATTCCGTATGCTGTCCTTGCGCTACG
>CAZFKF010001250.1:0-2203 GCA_964518805.1 uncultured Planctomycetaceae bacterium
TGCCGATCTTATCGGCTTCCGTTCGCTCCAACAACAGACAATGTAGAATGTCCCCCTTTTGCGGCCCGGATCCAGGCGGGCACGTTCGCGCCCCAGGCCATTCGCCGCGTCCACATCCCCAAGCCGGGCTCGACCGAAATGCGTCCCCTGGGCATCCCCACGGTGCGCGACCGGGTCGTCCAGGCGGCGATCGTGAACGTGATCGAGCCGATCTTCGAGCGCGACTTCGCAGAGCACAGCTACGGATTCCGGCCCGGACGCAGTTGCCAAGACGCGCTGCGACGAGTCGATCGGTTGCTCCAGGCGGGCTACACCCATGTGGTCGATGCCGACCTGAAAGGCTACTTCGACTCGATTCCGCACGACCGGCTTATGGATCGCCTGAAGGAAAAGATCGCCGACGGCCAGGTGCTGTCGCTGATCGAACAATTCCTCAAGGCGGACATTCTGGACGGGGCCTCGCAGTGGACGCCCGAGGCCGGTGCCCCGCAGGGGGCCGTCCTCAGCCCGCTGTTGAGCAACGTCTACCTGGACCCGTTGGATCACCTGATGGCCCGTGAGGGCTTCGAGATGATCCGTTACGCCGACGACTTCGTGATCCTCTGCCGCACGGCCGACGAGGCCCAACGGGCCTTGGCCTTGGTGCAGACCTGGGTTGCGGAGAACGGGCTTTTGCTGCACCCGACGAAGACCCGCGTCGTGGACGTCACGACCGAAGGGTTCGACTTCCTGGGCTATCACTTCCACGGCAGCGACCGGGGCACTCGCCACTGGACCCGCCCGAAGAGCGTCCGGAAGTTGAAAGACACCCTGCGGCCGAAGACGAAACGAACCTCGGGGCATTCGTTGCCGTGTATCATCGCCGAGGTGAATCGGGTCCTGAGGGGCTGGTTCGCGTACTTCAAGCACAGCCGTCCGTGGGTGTTCTCGCGCCTGGACCGCTGGCTCCGCCAGCGACTGCGCGCGATCCTCCGCAAACGCAGCAAACGTCGGGGCATGGCCAAGGGTGGAGATTTCCGCCGCTGGCCCAACGCCTTCTTCGTCGAGCAGGGGTTGTTCAGTTTGGAGACGGCCCACGCCTTGGCCTGTCAATCCTCTCGAAGGTGAACCATCAACCGGAGAGCCGTGTGCGGGAGACCCGCACGCACGGTTCGGAGGGAGGGAGCCGCAAACCAATGCGGCCTCCCTACCCCTATCCCGCGCGTGGGGATCAAGTCATCTTTGGGCAGGTAGTAGCAGTAAGTGCAGTTCAGATTGCAGCGCGACCCGATGGGCTTCGATACGATATGAAACGATCGGCGAAAAGGCATGGCTTATGTCGAACGTACTGGTGTGCTTTTGCGACAACGCCAGAGTCCAATTATCGGCCCCCAGCGGGGAGAGCATCGTTGCGATACTCATTCAATCGCGCCTGAATGGCTTGGCCGCCACGCCCTTCGCAAAGTCTCAGGGCGTGCCACCCGACCTGAACGGGCGACGCGGTAATTCTTCCTCAGGCACTTCGGCGCTGATCCGGCGCGCCGTGTCTCATGTAGCCCACCGTGCCGCACTTCATCAGGACTGATCCGGCGCTAATCCGGCGCGCGCCGTAGACTCGAACCTTGAATGGAGGAACCAAAATCCCTCGTGTTACCATTACACCACCGGGTAGGTGGTCTTCCCTGATGACCTCTCGCATTCTTCTCCCGTGTCTCTGCTCGTGCCTCGGCGGCGAGGTCCGACGCGACTGTGAATCATTGAATCGAGAAGGTCTCAGGGTGAGCACCGATTGGCAGACCAGTGATGCCCCAGCCCCGGATTCTCGCGTCAATGCCCTTCCGTCCTTCGTGGCGAACTTTGCTTCTTCTCATCGGCTGTAACGCTCGCCTCGTCCGCCACAGTCCTAGTGAGAAGGTTTCCATTGGCAAACATGAGCGGGCGAAAATGGCATATCACGTGCCGACCATCGGAGAGCCTCAGAACAGCTAACGAAGTCACGACGTAAAAATCCTTTGTCGGCGGCAACCTACATTCCCACGTGGCTAATACAATTTCGCTTTTCCCATCGAAGAATTGACCAGCATCTTCGCTCCAACCGGTCCCGCCGCGCAGCACCCTGATCGAACGCCCCCCTCTAGCCGACCCGTTTGGCACACCCAGCGAAGATGCTGCGTCTGAGAAGCTCTGTTTTGCTGGATCAACCACGTAGCAACTGCGATATATC
>CAZFKF010001251.1:0-2200 GCA_964518805.1 uncultured Planctomycetaceae bacterium
CAGCGCCCTTGTTGCAGAATGGTGCACCAGAGTGGACACCGACGACCGTGGCTGCACAACGAGGAGACCAACCTGGCAGATTTGCCGGATATCGCGACGCGGATTGAAAGGACTCGACATGGAATTCGCGGTCAAGATGATTCTCGGGTTCGCAATGGGAGTCATGATGTGTTGCCTGGTCTACATCCCACGCGAGAAAAGGAGTCCCTCTCGCCGCTGACGACGTCGCGGTCCCATATCGCGGGCTAGCCATCGCGGCTCGGATTGGGTCGGCGGTCGCAGTGCCGGTCAAGCAGACTGCATGCCCCTCTCGATGGAGGCAGGGCCAGCTTGGCGTACCGACTGCCCGAAACCGATACCCCGCCTGGCGCCGAGCCGAAGACGAATTGAGGCCCAATAGCCCTCATTTCCTACCCAGGTCGATGCGCAACAGCGAGTGCTTCGGCACGTCGATGTCGGCGAGATTCGCTCCTTCCGTGGTGAGGGGTAGCACGGTATTCGGTTTCGATGGGCTGTTCTCCGCCTTGTAGCTGTTGGCCGCGAGGGTGGTTCTTGACTCGGCGTGCCAGGGGGTCTGTCCAAGATCGAGCCTCACTGCAACGTTGCGGCGCAGATCGCGATTGATGAAGAAGAGAGTGAGCCTCTTTCCGTCCTTCGTGCGATAGGCGCCGACGTCCAAACAGGGAACGTTCTGAAGCTTAGGCACAATTCCGGCGGCATCGGTCGAGTAGACCGGCGATTGGACCTCGACGGCCAACACCTCGCGTCCGGCCATTTTCGCGTACATTTGGAAGACATAGAACACGATGTTGCGCCAGTCCGTGCGTCCGAAGAAGAGCGTGCTGTGCGCACCGATCAGTGCCCCAAACACGTCCTGGTGCAGTGGAAGATGATTGGCGCTGGTAAGCTTCGGCTCCCGCGCGAATACGTTGAACAGGCACGCCTGATACAGTGCCCCGGCAAGCGATCGATTCCACGGCAACTCGTCGGTCGGTTTGAGCGTATCTAGAGGATATACCAGTGGGCCGTACTCGGTGACGCGAAGTTCGATGTTGTTGCCCCCGTGCGGAGCGTACTTAGCGAGGTCGGCCTTGGTCACCCGGAGGTTCTCTTCAACGTAGACGGATGCACCAAGAAAACAGGCTGCAAACTCGTCGTCGGTTGGGGCTTTGGCCTTCGGATCGCCCAGGACCATGCGCGCCACCGGAGCATAGCCGTTGTGCACGTCGAGGAAACTCATCTTGTCTCCCAGCGCCCGGAGAACCTTCTCCATCCAGTCGTGATAACGGTTCAGTGAGAAGGCGCCGGTGTCGTGCAAGCCGATCGCTCCCAGTCTCGTGCCTGGGGCCACTCGGTCGACGGCCGCGCGGCACTTGAGAAAGAAGTCGATATACTGCTCGGGCGTCTTTGCGATCGGCTCGGCAGGCTTGGCCATGTAGATTTCATTGCCCACCGCGAAGGCTGTAACCGGAAAGCTCTGGTCGTGGAAATACTTGACCCAATCGGCAGCGTCCTCCGGCGTGCCGGTGCCCGCATTGAGTGTAATCGTTCCGGGAATGTCCAGTCGGCGGCAAAGCGCCATGAACTCGCCGGGACCGAATCGTGGCTCCTCCGGCTTGTTCTTGTTGAATGGATTCGGGATGGCCTGGCGATTGGCGCCTACAGCCTTTCTCCACTCGAAGTAGTCGGAGAGCGTTCCGCCCGGATAGCGAAGGTGCGTCACGCCTGCGGCGCGGACCTCGGCCACGAGATTCTCGTCGAGCCGTTTCGTGCTCGGAAGCCAGAATCCCATCCCGTCGTTGGTCCATTCGATGTTGTCGCCAAACAGCAACGGTTTGACGGTGTTGAGAACGCGGTCCGTAATCCGGACTGTCGCCGTGTAACTCTCCGCCGCGTGGGTTGGTGCATGCGCAAGCACGATAGCGAGAATCCCGGCTGAGAGGCGGGTGGCGAGCGCGATCCAGGCGGATGAAGCTAGGCGTTTCATGTCGATTCGCTCCAATACTCGGTAGAACAACCGGGCTTCGCGACGTCCTGCGGTCGAAGCGGCGGCTCGGTGTTCCGTATCACTAGCTGGTTCGCTCGCGCGACCATTGGTGTCGTCGATGCCGGTCGCTTCTCGGACTCCGGCTGGGCATTATAGCGTGGCCGATCCCGTCTGGCTCGGCCGCGGCGACGACGTCGCTCCCAACTTCGGCCG
>CAZFKF010001252.1:0-2200 GCA_964518805.1 uncultured Planctomycetaceae bacterium
GCACTATTGGTGGGGGTTATGAAAATGGCTTGGTCTGCTTCTAAGTGCTTCTCCACAGAGACTTAGCTCCCATCGAGAACGCCGGGGAGCGGCACGCACTCGGGCTGCGGAAGGTGGGGTCGACTGCGGCGAAAACCGACCATGGCGTTCGGTCCGATTGTAGCAGTGCTAAGGAATTTGCCGATGATGTCAGTAGGTGTGCCCACCGCGTGGGGTATCCGCGTCCGCGTGGGAGACTAACTAAGTTCGGGGGGGTAGAACGATCATGCGCATCATACTCCACCTTGTCGCTATCCTTTGGGTCTTGGAGGGTGTCTTGCCCGTCGCAACGTACGGCCAAGGATACGGAACCGATTCGCAGAACGTCATGATGCCGGCGGCCGGCGGCATGGCGGGTGTCAGCGTGGCGCTTCCGCAGGATGTGCCCTCGGCGGTTTTCGGGAACCCCGCGACGCTCGCCCAGTTTCGGGGGACGCAGTTCACGTTGGGGGGCGGCTGGGTCGAGGGGTATCCCACGGTCACGCGCTTCAATCTCCCGAACCCGGTCGACAATGTCAGCGTCACGTCGCGGACCGAGGGATTCGTCACGCCTGCCATCGGCGTCACTCAGGATCTCCGCTCCCTTGGCCTCCCGGGCACGCTCGGACTCGGGCTGGCCGGCACCAGCGGACTGGGTGCGGAATATCGCGGGCGGGCCCCGGGGGTGAGCATTGTCGATGACTTCAGCTCCGAGTATCTCGTGCTCGGTTTGAATGCCGGCGCAGGATTCGATCTCACCGACCGGCTATCCGTCGGCGCGACAGCGACGCTGGGAACCGGCTTTGAGCAGCTCGGACTCGTAACCAATAGCGCGATGGTTCACGACTACGCGCTGCGGGGCAACTTCGGCGTCGACTACAAATTGAATCCGCAGAACACGGTGGGAGCCTTCTATCAAACCGAAGAGAGTTTCAAGTTCCCCAACGCCGTTCTCATTCTCGACCAGTATCGCGATCTCCGCCTGTCACAACCGCAGACCGTCGGCCTCGGCTTCGCCAACACCAGCTTGATGGACGGCGATCTGCTCCTGGCGGCCGACATGTACTACAAGCTCTGGGAGAATGCGCCGGGCTACAAGGACATCTACATCAACCAGTGGGCCTTTGCCTTCGGCGGGCAACTGACCCGAGGGCGAATGAAGTACCGTCTCGGCTACTCGTACAACACGAATCCGATCAACCATCATGTGGGCTCGAGTTTTAGCGGCCTGCCGGTCGTCCAGGAACGGATCTACCTCCTTCAGGCCTCGGAGACGGCTGTGATCAGCCAGCACCGGTTGACCGCCGGCTTGGGGCGGGAGGACTTCCTCGCCCGAGGGATCGACCTGGACTTCTTCGCCGGGGGGCTCCTCTCTGCCACAGACCAGTTCGGCCCCAACACGCGGACGTCGGTCGCGGCATACTATCTCGGCCTGGGCATGACATGGCGATACGGCGATCCCTCGCGTCACGCCGAGAACGCTCCAGAAGCAGCGGCGACAAACTGAACGCGAGGCGCGTCGGCCACGGCCAGGGCTATGGCGCGGCAATCACGCCAACCCGCAGACGCCCGTCGGTATGCCAGGGGTCGCCACCGCCGTTGCGGCCTTCGCGGACCGCATGGAAATCGTCGATCGCGTAGACCTCGGACAACCGCCCGGTCTGTTCCAGGCAGCGAAACAAATGGTCGCGTTCGGCGTCGATGTCTGCGGCGATGTGATGCGTGATCTGGCCCGTCGTATGGCTGAGGCCGACTCGTTCGTCGTACGTAGCCGCCCCGACCCAAACGGGCCGTCCGTCCGCGTCGGTCTTCTTTGCACGCCAGAAGCGGACGTGATTACGCTTGCGCGGATCGCCGCCGGCGGGTTGCTCGAAGGCCAGATCCTCCTTGCGACCGAATAAGTACAGACTGCTCACTGGGGCTGTATCGTAGGACCGCTTGAGGACCGTGGCCTCTGCGATCTCCAGGTCGCTCCGCAGTCCAAGGGGATCTGCAGGGTACCACGCCGCCGCATGCAAAAGCTCCTTCACCTCCGCCTCTGTGCCCCCGCCCGCCACCTTCCGACGATCCCCCGGTCGGCCTTCGCCGGCCCCCGTAACCCCTGGGCCACCCCCCAGCGTCGGTGGACTCCGCCAGTCCCTCCCGATTCTCAGCGGACTCCCCACGCACGCGCCATGGAGAT
>CAZFKF010001253.1:0-2198 GCA_964518805.1 uncultured Planctomycetaceae bacterium
CAAACGTCGAGATGCTCTACCGCGGCATGGGACATGGCAGTCCGGAAGAGTGGTCGCCACGGGTTTCGATCCATGGGGGGCAATGGTATGATGAGGGGCTTGCGATGGAGCAGAGTGCGATCGTAGGAGGTACGCGTTGGATAGAGAATTTCATCAGATTGACTGGGATGCGTCGTTGCGGGACGAGGTGACCGCCTTGCTGCGGATCGCGATTCGCGAGGATATGGGACCGTTGGGCGATGCGACCAGCAAAGCCTTGATTCCCAAAGGAGCGATAGGTGCGGCCAACGTCGTCGCGCGACAAGCGGGTGTTGTAGCCGGTCTCCCCGTTGGGGAGACGGCCCTGGCCCTCATCGATGCTTCCGCAAAGTGGCTCCCTGGAAGTCAAGACGGTGATCGAGTCGTCTCGGGCCAGTGTGTTGTACGTCTTGAAGGGCCGGCGCGAAGCATTCTTACGGCAGAACGACTCCTGCTCAACCTATTGGCCCGGCTCTCCGGAATTGCGTCCCTTGCCAACCGCTACGCAGAGGCGGTCGCCGGCACCAAGGCGCGGATCTACGACACACGGAAGACGACCCCCGGCTGGCGGCGGTTGGAGAAGTACGCGGCTCGCATGGGCGGTGCACGAAACCACCGCACCGGGCTGTACGATGCCGTGCTGATCAAGGACAACCATCTTGCATTCGGCAACGAGAGCACGTGGGGCACCGCGCATTTCTCGCCCGCCGAGGCCGTGGACCACGCCCGGCAGTGGATCAAGCGGCGCGTTCCCCAGTTGGTCCGGCAGCGGATGCTGCTTGAGATCGAAGTGGATTCGCTGACACAACTCGAGGAGGTCCTGCCGACAAAGCCCGACGTTGTTCTCCTGGACAACATGTCCCTGGAGGACCTGCGCGCAGCGGTTGCGCGGCGCGACGCCGTGGCTCCGGACGTCGAACTCGAAGCCTCCGGCGGAGTGACTCTGGACACGGTTCGCCAGATCGCCGAGGCCGGCGTCGAGCGGATCAGCGTGGGCGCCCTGACGCACTCCCCTCAGGCCCTCGATTTTGGCCTCGACTGGGTTTCTGCGGCCGCATCTTCGTAAAAGCTTGCCCAGTTTCCCAGGGGGACTGCCGCGCCGGGATGGCAGGCTGATCGACTGAATTGCGCCTTGCCGATGGGAAGGAATGACGCCGTCACGGATGCCCGCACCCGGAGATCGCCGTATGTCGCTTCCTACCGAACACGTCCAAGCCATCGTTGAACTCGAAACCCGGCACGAAGAGATGTTCCGGCTGCTGGAAGACCTCGAAAGGCGCGTGGCGTGCGTGCTCGGTCAGTTCCAAGGAGCCCGCCCCGAAGCGATTTCCGGCGCGGTAGCCGCAGCGCCAGCCGCGGCGGCGACCGAGCCGACAAAGGCCGCGGCCTGAAGCGTGTCTTGATTTTCGCAAAGGGCAGATAGAGGGCGCTGCGGGCGCGGACTGGCGGGCGGTCAGAAAGCGGAACGCTGCTGTCAACGCGCGTCGTTGCCGGCGAAACGATCCTCCTTCGGCAGTCGACTCTTCCCGTATTCCCATGGCATGGCTTGCGGGGGGCCGTGGCCCCGGCGACAATAGCCGCCTGTGTACCAAGCGCGGCAGCGTGCACTCGGAATACAGGAGTCTTCCACGATGAACGTCGAATTGCAGACGCGGAGACAGGAACTCACGCGGCGGTCCTTTGTGGCGGGCGCCGCTTCGGCGGCGGCAACGGTCGCGATGGTGAAACCCGGCATGGTGAGCGGCGCAGAAGCCAATTCCAAGGTGGAGATCGGCGTCATCGGTCTGGGCGGCCGCGGCCGATGGATCGCCGGTCTGTTTGCCCAGCACCCCGGCTACAAGATTTCTGCTGTGGCCGACTACTTTCCGCACGTGGCCGCTTCGGCTGGCGATGCGCTGGGCGTGGACAAGGCGCGGCGTTTTTCCGGCCTCATGGGCTACCGGCGGATGATCGAGAGCAAAGTCGACGCCGTCGTGCTCGAAACGCCACCCTGGGTCTTTCCCGAACACGCCCGCGCGGCCCTGGACGCCGGTTGCCACGTCTACATGGCCAAGCCCGTGGCCTGCGACGTTCCCGGCTGCCTGGCGATTGCCGAACTTGGCAAGCGGGCCACGCAGAATAAGAAGGTCCTCCTCGTCGATTTCCAGATCCGCACGGAACCGCTCTGGCAGGAGTGCGTC
>CAZFKF010001254.1:0-2197 GCA_964518805.1 uncultured Planctomycetaceae bacterium
GTGAGCGGCCGCCGACGGGCTTGCTGTCGGCGCCGCGGCCAGATGAAGATCGATCTTCTCGCCGGCGTCTGACGATCCCCAAGAGCATCGCCGCGAGGGCGGGCACGGCGTCGCCGGCGGCCGCCTGATCGTCGACGGCAAACGCGAGGTGCTCGCTGGGATCGGCCGGGCGGGGCTTCACGATGCGGCCCCCTGCGTTTCGGGCCGCGGCCTTGTGGATTGGACACGGATTGCGGCGCGCAAAATCGCGCGAAGAATCCTTGCTTCCCGGTCCAATTCAGCTAAGCGATCGCGGACCTCGTCGGGCGTAAGCCGGCGTGCCGCGTCGGAAATCGTCTCGATGGTGGTCATGCCACCATGCTAGACCGGCCCCGATACTTTGTATGCAGCGCACATGCAGCGCATGTGCAGCGCTATATCTGCCCGTCGATGTGATAGCCGCGGCTGGGCAATGTCTTGACGTCGCGCTTTTTCTTCAGAGCGGGAATGATGTGGCTCGTCAGCCCAGACTGAGAAACGCCAGTTCGGCGACAGATTTCAACCCCCTGAACCGGGCCATCGCTCTCGATGATCTCAAAAACCTTGCTCTCCGAATCGGTGAGCGGAGGCTTCGGTGGGGGCGGCGTCGGATGTTGGCCGTGCTTCCAGAGAGCCGCTTCAACTTCGCCGAGAATGCCGGCCGCGGAAGAACGAGCCCAACACAACGGCATATCGAAGCCGGCCGCGCAAAGGGCCTGTTTTGTGTTCCTGATCTCGTCCTGCCGATCGGCCCACCGAACCCGGATCTCCTCCGCAGGCAGAAAGTGCGGATCTTCGGTGTCCCAGTCGATCCAGTTGCAGGTGTCGAGAATGTCTTCCCGGAGAAGACTCAGTAGCTTGACCAACAGGTCTTGAACGCGTGACGAGTCTGACATGATCGCAATCCTTTCTCCGGGCCGGCGGGCGGGCACCGTAGGCGATTGCGTTTCCCACGGCACCCGTCCGACCGCTTGGGCGGTAGCTAGCCGCCCTTCCCGGCACGTTCCAGATTATACAGCCCGCTACCCCACCTTCTGCAAGTCGGCGGCCGTCAGAACTAATTGCCAACTTGTACAGAACCGCTGGCCCGTAGGTACACTCGAACTTTCCCGCCACTGGTTCAGGTGTCCCTACGGGACGCCGAGGGGATTTGAGGACGATCCGGCGATGAATCGCTGGGCTATTGTCGGCAGCCCTGCCACGGCAAATGGGCGGTTGACGAATTGTCGCATGAGCGCAGCGGCATCAAGACCTCGTCGGCAATTGTCTCGTGAGCGCCAACAGCGCGTGCAGCAGGGTCAAAGGGTGCGGCGGGCAGCCGGGGATGAAGAGATCGACGGGGAGAATCGAACCAACTCCGTCTTCCACGTCAGGAAGCCCCTCGTAGATCCCTCCCGAGATGGCGCACGTGCCCGCGGCGATGACGACCTTCGGGGAGGGGACCGCCCGATAGGTTTTTTCCAGAGCGAGGCGCATGTTTTGGGTGACCGGGCCGGTGATGAGCAGTCCGTCGGCATGACGCGGCGACGCGACGAACTGGATTCCAAAACGCCCCAGGTCCCAGCCCACCGTGGAGAGCACATTCGTATCGGCTTCGCAGGCATTGCAGCCGCCGGCGCTGACCTGGCGAAGCTTGAGCGACCGGCCGAGGATCCGGTAGATCGAATCCTCGATGGTCACATTCGGGAGCGTAGCGGTGTCCGCGACGACGAGGTCCTCTCTGCGCGAGGCGGCGATGCGGAACTCCCGGGAGAACGAGATCGCCTCCGCAGGGCAGACGTTCTGGCATTCGCGGCAGAACAGGCAGCGGCCCGTATCGAGGCCAAGCCGCTGAGTTCCGCCGCCGATTTCAATCGCCTGCGTGGGACACACCTGGACACACTGGCGGCACTGCGGCGGGCACTTCGCGCTTTCCACGACCGGTCGCCCGGCGAATCGTTCGGGCAGTGCAGGTGGTGGACCGTCGGGATAGCGGATGGTCCGATAGTGCTGACGCCAACGCGTTCGGAGGACTCGAAGCATAGTGGTCTCACGAGGCTAAGCGGCGGGCGAGCGGCATTCCCAGGGGAAGTCCCGCCATCGATTCTTCTGGTTCTCTACAAGTCGTGTCCGCAGTAGGAGAGGTTGAAGCTCTTGTTGCACAGGGGAAAATCGGATATCTGCTGCTTCCGCAACGCCA
>CAZFKF010001255.1:0-2197 GCA_964518805.1 uncultured Planctomycetaceae bacterium
GTGGAGCACCTTGCGGAGCGGCATCGCCGACCAAAACGCCCGAGGGACCACGGTACTCAGCCGGCTGTCCAAGGCCCGGCCCGTCAGCCAGTTGACTCTGGCGGGCGATTGCGCGCTGGCGACCTGACTCAAGAGCACGGCGAAGAGCCCTGCTGCCACGCGTGGCAGCATCCACAGAATGGGGTGCTCAGTCCTGAATTCCGAGCCTTGGGCACTCACGCGGCGGTCTGGCGCGTTGCGATCGAGCACGGTAGTCTCATCAGTCTCCCACGGCCGGCGACCGCCGGCCCGGATTGCGTAACTTGCCTCTGGATACTGTTTTATGCACTCCGATCGGGCACGCATCCCGAGCCGCAGCGAGGCGGACCCGAGACCGTTGCGGCCCCAATTTCTATTTTCCGTCAATTGTCACGTTCGGAAAAGCGGAAAGTCCGGCTCGATGAGGATTTCGTTGGTGCCGGGCAAGCCGCTCGATTACAATCGGGAGTATCGGGTGGCCCCCGAACGGCTCGCGGTGCAACGCGATGCTCGCTTCCATGGCAACCTACTTGGAGAGTGTCTGCGGTGTCCGATTCGCCCCTCCCTCGCTGCCGGCTATCGCCAGTCTACCAACAGTATCTGAAGAGCCAAGATACGGTCGGCTTTGTTCGCGAGGTTTCGGAGGTGTATACCCAGGGGACGCTCGAACGTCTCGTCGAGCATGACTCGCCCCAGGTGCGGCGCGCGGCGGTCACGGCGCTGGGCTTCCTGGGAGATTACCGGTCCAATACCGCGCTCGGCCATGCCCTCCAGGACGAGGATCGTACGGTGCGCATGCTGGCCGAACAGAGCATACGCCGCGTCTGGGCGCGCGACGGCACGGAAAAGGAGCGGCGCTTGCTCCGCGCGATCATGCGTCTCAACACGGCCCAGCGTTTTTCAGCCGCGGTGCGCCGGGCCACGGATCTGATCGAGCGCGCCGCCTGGTTTGCCGAGGCGTGGAACCAACGTGCGATCGCCCACTTCTCCCTTCAGCAGTACGACGAGGCGATCCACGATTGCAGCCAGGCCCTGGAAATCAACCCCTACCATTTTGCCGCCGCCGCGGGAATGGGACAGGCGTACCTGGAGCGAGGCGACCGCATTGCCGCGCTGGAGTGTTTTCGCCGCGCATTGCGTCTCAACCCGGACCTGGAGGCCGTGCGCGTCCAGGTCGCCCGGCTCGTGCGCCTGATTGGGGAGGCGTAGATTCGCCTCGTCCGACGAGCTTCATGTCCCGTCGATGCCCAACTCATCAAGCTTCTTGCGGAGCGTAGTCCGGTGGAGACCTAGTTCGCGGGCCGCGGCCGCGCATTGGCCGCGGCAGTGCGCCATGACGGCCTCCAGCAACGGCGGCTCGACCAGACGCAGAAGGCGATTGTAAAGATCGCCGCTCGCCTCGCCCGATTGAAGTGCCGACTCGGTCCACTCGCGGATCAGCGAGGCCACCGTTTGCCCGCCGAGGGGGCCGGAGTCGATCGTCGACGGCGCCGGGGGAGGGAGATGCTCGGGGAGGATTTCTCCGCAACGGGCCAGGATCGTGGCGTGCTCGATGGCGTTGCGCAGCTCGCGCACGTTGCCGTGCCAGGGGCGGGCGAGCAACTCGGCGCGGACCTGCGGCGAAAGCGCGGGACGCGCGGTTCCGTCCCGGACGCAGAGCCGTTCGAGGAACTGCTCGGCCAGGACGAGCACGTCGTCGCCGCGTTCTCGCAAAGGCGGCAACTCGATCTCGAACGTGATCAGCCGGAAGTACAGGTCGTGCCGGAACGCCCCTTCCGCGACGCGTTGCGAAAGATTCTGATGCGTTGCCGAAATGACGCGGAAATCGGCCGTGGCGGGCCGGTCGGCGCCGACCGGGAGGATTTCGCCGTGCTCCAACACGCGGAGCAGCTTGACTTGCAGGGCCAAGGGAATGTCGGCCACCTCGTCGAAGAAGAGGGTGCCGCCGTGGGCACGCTCCAAGAGCCCCTTGTGCGAAGAATCGGCGCCGGTGAAGGAGCCTCGCGCGTGGCCGAACAGTTCGCTCTCGGCCAGAGTCGGCGTCAGCGAGGCGGCGTTGACGGCCACGAACGGACCATCGGCCCGCCGGATGAAACGATGGATCGCCCGGGCCACCAGTTCCTTCCCCGTGCCGCCTTCCCCGCGGAGGTGGGCGCAGGCATCGCTATGGGCCACCAGC
>CAZFKF010001256.1:0-2196 GCA_964518805.1 uncultured Planctomycetaceae bacterium
GAAGGTCTTGGGACCAACGAGTCTCGTGGCGCACTCGGTCATGACGACCGAGACACCGGCCCCGGCCTGCACGAGACGGCTGACCAGGGCCGCCGTCTTGTAGGCGGCAATCCCGCCCGTCACACCGATGAGCAATTCCCTGCCTTTCATAGGCTCGCCAGATCGAATTCCGGCGGACCGCCCTGGCCGGGCTCCGTTCCGGCAATCCGAACGTTCGACTCATTGTCCAGATAGATCTTGTCCTGCAGGATCTCCTGAATGACTACCTTCATCCGGTCCGGACCTTCGACGTGCACCAACGGGGTAGCGCCCTTGTTGAGGGCCACCAATCGTTTCTGGATGAGCGTCGACAGTTTGAACCGTCCGCCCACCTTGCGAACAATTTCTTCTTCCCGGAATTCGTCATACATGCTGCGTTTCTCCATTACGGACAAGTATCTCGCAAATCTCGCGCACGGCCCGATCGAGTTCGTCGTTGACGACCTGATGGCGATACCACCCGGCCTGGGCGAGTTCGTCTTTGGCCTGTTCCAGACGGCGCTGGACTGCCGCCTCGTCCTCGGTGCCGCGGCCCCGAAGTCGTGCCTCCAAGTCCTCCCACGAACGCGTCCGCAAGAAAATCGTAATCGTCTCCGGATATTGCTTGACCACCGAAGCGGCCCCGTGGACGTCTATCCCCAAAACTACCCAGTAACCTGCCTCAAGACCAGTGGCTACTTCTCGGTTCAGTGTCCCATACCACCATCCGGAATTATATACTTCGTACCACTCGAGGAATTCTCCCCTCTGGCGGCGTGAGGCAAACTCCTCCTTGGTTAAGAAGTAGTAATCTACGCCCTGGACTTCACCGGGACGGGGGGGACGCGTGGTAGCCGAAACACTCGCCCGAAGAGGCAAGGGGCACAGGGAGAACAGCCTCCTTAGTACGGTCGTCTTTCCGACCCCAGATGGTCCGGACAGGACCACCAGCTTGCCACATGCGGGCTGCGCCATGGTCACTCAACGTTCTGAATCATCTCGCGGATTCGTTCGATCGCGGCCTTGATGTCGATCACGTGCCTGGCAATCTCCACGTCATTGGCCTTGGAGCCAATCGTGTTTGCCTCGCGAAGCATCTCCTGAGTCAGAAAGTCGAGCTTCCGGCCTGAACTTTCGTTGGAGTCCAAGAGATCTTCGAACTGGTCCAAGTGGCTTCGGAGACGCACCGTCTCTTCCGAGACGTCGCTGCGGTCGGCGAACAGGCTCACTTCGCGGAGCAGATCCGCTGGGTCCAACACGACCTGCAACTCGGCGATCGATTTCTGGACCCGCTCGGTCAGGCGATCGCGATACCCGTCGACCACCAACGGCGCGCGCTTCTGGATCTCCCGCAGGCTCTCGGCGGCGGCTCGGACGTTGCCGCGCAGGTCCGCCGCCATGGCCTTGCCTTCCTCTTGCCGCATGCGTTCGAGGTGATCGATGGCTGCTTCAAGAGTCTCGCTGACTACGGGCCAGTCTTCGACAGGGTCGTGGATCGCGCCCGCATGCTCGTCGATCACTCCCGGCAGCAGGAGAAGCTTCTCCAGCGGCACCGGTCCTTGCTGCCATTGGCCGCAGAGGGCATCAATCTGGCGACGATAGCTGGCCAACACGTCGGCGTTGATTCGGTATGCGTCGCCGGACAACCGCCGGTCAACCCGCACGGACACCTGTACCGTGCCGCGACGAATCCGCTTGCGAACCGCGGCTTCGATCTGCGGTTCCAAGGCCGCGCAACCCTCGGAGGTGCGCGTCGTGAGCTTCAAGTAGCGGCTGTTGATCGTCCGCACCTCGACCGACACCCCCAGCCCATCGCGCTGGCAGTGCGATTCGCCAAACCCCGTCATGCTAAGCAGCAACTGTGGAGCCCTCGCAACATCGATGCGAAATCGGCGACAAGGCTCAACCGGCAACCTTGCCGCACGCAAGACCTCATTCGCGACAACGACCAGCCAGGCGGCAAGGCACGAACGGGAACGGGGAAACGCGTCATTTCTTGGGAGCCGCGTCCGAACTCTCGGACTTCGTCGGCGCCGCGTCACCGCCCGATTCGGCTGGCCCTGAGGGCTGCGTGGCGGATGTCGGCGCCCCCGTCGGCTCCGGCCCGCCGGCCGGTGGAGACGATTGCTCGGCAACGGGAGAGCCGAGCTTCAGCCGCTCTCCGGAGACGCTCAGCAC
>CAZFKF010001257.1:0-2195 GCA_964518805.1 uncultured Planctomycetaceae bacterium
TGGCGGCCCCGCCGCCGGAATCACTACGGCATTACTTTGCTGAACATCAATAGACACCGCAGAAAAGCACGTTGGGAAATTCTATCTTTGAACGCCCCTGAGGCTAGTGAGGCAACGGGCCCCTCGTTGGTGCAGGGTAGTACCCGAGCACCGCCACCCAGGTTGCCGTCCCGTTATCCCAAGACGACAATATCGCAGTAAAGGGCGAATGGCTTATGTGAGCCAACGGTTAGGAAGGAGTCGGACTCGCCGCTCGACTTCCTTGGGCTACTTGCTGGGCCACTTCGTTCCAGCAAAGTCTAGGATCGGGCCCGGCAACGCCAATCCACCGACAATCAGGCCCTTGTGAAAGTGACCAGACCTCCAACGGATCACCATGAGAATTCAAACCGCACTTCTCAAAGCGATGCTCATCCTCGTTGCCTTGTCGGGGCTGCATTGCACTGTCTTCCTATTCATACCTTGGGAGTGGACTATTGCCGTCGTGAAGTGGCTGAAGATCGAAGGCGTTCCCGACAGGTACAGCCCGATCACTGAATACTGGGCGCTGATGATGGCCGCCCTATGCGTCGTCATCGGCCATCTCTATCTTGTGGCCGCCCTGAACCTCCAGAAGTACAGGAACATCCTGCCGATCCTGGGATGGGCCTTGGTCTTCATCGGCTTTGCCGCCGGTTATCACGGTTTCGCCTCGGGCCCCCCCCGTGGCCGTTCTATGGCGACCTTGTGATTTGCGCTGCGTGCGGCCCTGGGATCATCTGGCTGTCCAGAAGGGTGTGATCGTGTGCAAGGTACGATTCGTCAACGCTGTGGCGATTCTGGCGGTCGTCGTCCTATCCCAGCGACCGGCATCGTCCCAACCCGCCGAGCCCGACCGGCAAACGAAATCCGCCTTCGACCGGCTGCGCCAAGAGCTTGCCGAGGCCCAACGTCAAGAGAATGAGGCAGAGGTGCGGCGGCTTGCTGCTGAAGGCCAAAGGCTTCTCGGTGATCTTGCCGGTGTGCCGGAAGTGGCCGACGAATACCGGCCGGTTCCCCCGGACGTTCCCAGACTGACAGTCGAGGAAGCCCGCAAGGGATTCGAGCCCTACCTGAAGCTGATGCAACAGCGGCGATGGTGGAAAATCGGACTGGACCCCACCAAGACACCGCACCTTCCCCGAGAGGTGGCGTCGATCATCGTGGGGTGCGTGGCCGCCCATCGAGCCAAGCTCACGGAAGCGGATGCTGCCCTAGCCGCCGCAAAGGAGGCGGGCGACTACTTGATCTGGACGCAGGAGCAGGGAGGCCACGGCCTGATACCGTTCCCGGCCGTGCGCGCCGGGCAAGGCCGACCGTTCGAGGTGTCGGAACGATTCCTACGCCGTGCCGAGCGTGATGGAAAGCTCGATCAGGTTCTTCGCAACGGTTGGGAAGTCGATGATCTGGGTGACGGCGGTCTGCAATTCGACAACGGCCTGTGCGGTGTCGCCCTGTTCGAGTTGTACGAAGTAACCAAAGATGCCCGCTACGTTCGTGCAGCCGTAGCTGCCACCGATTGGGCGGTCGGTCGCCCGGTCGTGCCGAACTGGAACTACAACAGCTTCAGCGTGTACCTGTTGGCGAAGGCATACAGCGTCACCAAGGAAAGGAAGTACCTGGAAGCGGCGAAGAAGAAGTCCCGGCTGGGGATCTATCCGGGGCAGTTGATTGACGGTCAATACCAGGGCCGTTGGGCCGATCCGCACAATGCCCGCCCCGCTTACCACTACATCATGATCCGTGGTCTGGCCGCCATGCTGACGGTCATGCCGCCCGATGATCCTGAACGGCCAGACGCCATCCGTTGCTTGAGGCTGGCCCTGAAAGCTCGGAACCCGGAGTTTCCGGTCAAAGGCATGAGCACAGTGGACTCAGCTTTCGAGGCATTGCTCATGGTGAAGAGCCTGCCGAAGAAGATGGTTGATGACCTCCAGGACTGCCAGATCGAAGCGGCGCTGGCAGTGTTGGAGCGACATGCCGCCTCGGGTTATCGGGCGAAGCGACCAGTCTTGAGTCCTGCGGTGTGGGGACGGTACTTGGAATACGTGGTCGCACAACGTTAAGGACTACGACACACCGGCAGTGATGCCCGAACGAAAGGTGGCGACGATGAGACACTCACAACATGAACAAGGTTACCATGATTGGTTGCGATTTGCACGATGTGTCGACGG
>CAZFKF010001258.1:0-2195 GCA_964518805.1 uncultured Planctomycetaceae bacterium
ACAGGATGCCATACGGGGTGATCGTGAAATCCCCCTTGGTCCAGGCGAGCTTCCTCATTTCTGCCCGGAGTTCGTCGAGCGTGAAGAACTCTTCCTGAGGCCCCGGTGCGGGATCCATGTCATTCGCGGGAGGTTGGGCTGCTGCCAGATAAGCCGACGGACCGGGTAGTGTGTCGACAGGTGGAGATGGAGCCGGCGCGGACTGCGCAAACAACGGTCCCCGGTCCTCGTCACGAGGGAATTCGGCGATCGGCGCTTGAGCCCTGGCAAATGGCGCGAGTAACAAAGTCACTAAGACGATGCTAATTTGTCGCTTCATGGCACGGACTCTCATTCGTCGGGGAACGACGCACGTTGGGGTGAAAGTTGGTGGTCTCTTGTGGCGAGCTGGGGAGGGTCCTCGGCCACGGTCTCCTACGACCAGTATCGTTCGTACGCACAGTAAACTTGATATTTTGCCTATTGCCGGAAGAATGGGAAATTTGGGAAAACGCACCCGAACTGCTTGAGCGAAGCGGTCCGGCGGTTCCTCTGGAGCGACGTTTCGGCTACCATGGGGCGAACACGACGTCGCGCAGTACCCCATTGAGGATCCTTCGATGAAGCACATGGTCGCACTCGTACTCGGAGGCGGTCGAGGGACCCGCCTTTATCCGCTGACCAAATACCGCTCCAAGCCTGCCGTTCCCGTTGCCGGGCGTTACCGGCTGATCGACATCCCGCTGTCCAACTGCATCAACAGCGGACTCAACCGGATTTACGTACTCACGCAGTTCAACTCGGTGAGCCTCCACCGGCACATTCGCAGCACGTACAATTTCGACCCCTTCGATCGTGGCTTTGTCGAAATCCTCGCCGCGCAACAGACGAACGCCAACTCGCACTGGTATCAGGGCACGGCGGACGCCGTACGACAGAATCTGCGGTACATCCAGGAGCCCGGGATCTCCCACGTTCTCATTCTCTCGGGCGACCAGCTCTACCGGATGGACTATCGGGAGATGTTCGCCACGCACGAGACGTCGGGTGCCGATGTGACGATCGCCGCGGTTCCGGTGCACAGCGATCAGGCGTCGGGTCTGGGGATCATGCGTTTGGACGAGAGCGGACGCGTGGCGGGTTTCCTGGAGAAGCCGCAGACGCCACAAGAATTGGAGCACGTTCGCACGAGCCCAAAGTGGATTGACGAACATGGCATACCGAGCCGCGGCCGCGATTGCCTGGCAAACATGGGGATCTACCTGTTCAATCGCGACGCCCTGGTGCAGGTGCTGGAAAAGACGAATTACCAGGACTTCGGCCGGGAGATCTTCCCCGCGTCGATCCGGACGAGGCACGTGCAGGTCCACCTCTTCGACGGGTATTGGGAGGATATTGGGACGATTCGGTCTTTCTTTCTGGCGAACCTGAGTCTGGCGGAGGTCGAGGCGCCGTTCGCCATGATTCATCAGGACGCCCCAATCTACACGCGCGCTCGATTTTTGCCGCCCACGCGCATCGATGGCGCCACGATCCGCCAGAGCCTTGTTTCCGACGGATGCGTGATCGAAGCGGGAGCGGTCATCGAGAACAGTGTGGTTGGACTGCGTTGTCATATCGGCCGCGATGCGGTCATCCGGAATTCCGTCCTGATGGGGAACGATTTCTATGAGGCCCCACGCCAGGAGAACGGGAACGGTTCGCGCCCGGCGGTAGGCGTTGGCCCGGCAACGCACATCGAGAACGCGATCGTCGACAAGAACTGCCGCATCGGCTCCAACGTGCGAATTGCCAATCCAAACGGCTTGGAGTCGAGCGAGGAAAGCGAGTACGGCATGTTCCGCGACGGCGTGTTCGTATGCCCGAAGGGCGCTGTTCTGCCGAACGGTTGGACCCTGTGACGATGCCCTGAACGATCCCTGCTCACAAACTCATCTTCGCAGTCATCGACGGCGTCGCCCCGTGCCGGCGACGACGGCTGCCAGCCACTCTGCAATCCACCAAGGCGTCTTCCTATGAGCGAACTGACGTGTGCCGAACGAGTGATGCGGGTGCTTCGACGGCAAGAGCCGGACCGGATTCCGCATTTCGAGTGGATCATTGACCGCAAGGTCCGCGAGGCAATCTGTCCGGGCGGATCGATGGAAGAGTTCACGCTGCGCATGGGCCTTGACGCGATCCTCACCGCGCCCGACATCAAGAAGGAGCAGATTGCC
>CAZFKF010001259.1:0-2190 GCA_964518805.1 uncultured Planctomycetaceae bacterium
ACGGGCAGTTGCCGCGCCCTGGCGGCGGCCTTCAATCGTGAACCCGATTTGCTCAAGGCGAAGGTCCGGGCCGTGTATTTCAACATCGGCCGTGGACCGAACGAGTCGCAGGAGGAGGGCAACGTGGGTTACGATCCGGCCTCGTACCTGCGCCTGTTCGAGTCGGGCCTGCCGATCTACTGGTGCCCCTGCTTCGGCAAGGACGGTTACGAGACGCTCTACGAGGCCGATCAGACCACGGTCGTCGGCGCCTGTGCGCCCGCCGTGCGCAACTACTTCGTCTACTGTCTCACGAAATCCTCGGCCGACCCCATCGCCTATCTCCAGAGTGGACCACACCCGCTGCCCGCCGGTCCCAGACCGATGTGGTGCACGGCTCCCATGTTCCATGCCGCAGGACGCAAGATCTACCAACGAGGCGAGAACGACTTCGTGCCTCTGTCGCCCGATGAGGCGCAACGCCGTGGCCTGGGTGGAAAGGAAGTGGACGTGTACCGCTTTGAACCGATGCTCGCAAGCGTCGATCGGAATCGAACGGCGCACGGAGACGCCGCGTGCACGCCTTCTGTGCTTTCGCCCAAGCCGGGCCAACTGGCGGCCGGCTTTCAGGGACGGGATAGGGACCGGGTGGGCACCGGGCGTCCGGAACCCGACGGCCAAGCCGACTGCTGCGTGCGCGTCGTCGGAGTACCAGGCGACAAGAAGATCAAAAACGCTGTGCTTACCGGTCCGCAGGCGGGGCGTTGGGAATACGTCGAGACCGGCCGCTGGTGGCGGCTGGCCCTGGATCGCAGCCAGGGGCAGTTGGACTGCTATTTCCAGTTCTGGGCCGCTGGCGAGCACGAACTTACGTTTGTCTACGAAGACGGCTCGTCGCAGGCCGTTCGATTTGAGGTGCCACAAACGGGCGAGCATGCCCTGCACGTCACCCTCAATCCGGCCACCCCTAATGGATTCGTCTTCCGTTCGAGCCACCCACGTTACAAGCAGATCATGGCGTCGTGCCTGAAGAGCTTGCTAGCCGATTGCCTGCGCAACGGCGATTGAGGCCGTCTCCCCCGAGTTGGCCTCAAATGTCATACCTCCTTGGCATCGTAGTCCTGCTCCTGGAGTTCGCGCTTTCTCCGCTGTATTCTAGGCACCCGCAAGAGGCGAAGGCTCCTTGATCCGGTCGAGTTTGGCGGCAAGGCGGCTCCGCCTGGCCCTGGAGTGCCAGGCTACGGGAGACCTGCTGCGCCAGCGATTCGTACGACTCCTCGACGAACTGCGCGTAGATGCTGGTGACCATGGGATGGGCGTGACCGAGCTGTCGTTGCACGAACAACAGATTCCCGCCCGTACCCACATAGGCCAGGTATCCGTACGTGTGACGAAGCAACTGCACGCTCGCCCGATCGCCCAGGCCCGCGGCGCTGAGCACGCGGACGACCCGGCGGTAGAGCCCAGTCCTCTCGACCGGGTTCTTGTGTTCGCCGTAGACAAGGGGCAGCGTCTCGTTGCGGGGATCCGCACCCGACGGCAATAACAGCGGGCGAGTGCCCCGGACGAAACGCCTGACAAGGTCGCTGACCTCCGCTGGAACGTACACCGTGCGGTCACGTCCCTTGAGGCCCGTGACGACGAAGACCGACTCCTGGCGGCCGATCACCGTGTCGGCCAGCGTAAGCCGGCAGAACTCGGTCGTGCGGAGCCCGGAGAACAGCAGGCACTCGATGACCAAACGATCGATTTCCGCAGAGGTTCGAGCCCGGCCGGACGTCTGCTCGCACTGGGTCCGCACGTGTTGGCGCAGAGAGTGGACTTCGCCAAGGGAAAGGAACATCTCGCGGGTCAACTGCCAGGAAGGTGCCAAAGCATGGTCTCCGATCAGTAATGTTGCTTTATTTTAAGCAACATTACTGATTTGTCAATATGCATATTCGGTCCACGTCGGTGCAATCGATGGCGATCCTTTGGCTGGCCGTGGGTGTCTTGGCTGGTGCAATGCGGCGACTTCGGAGCAGGAGCCCACTACACCCTCCCCTAGTGGAGTTACCGGACCGGGGGAGGTTGGCTATCATGGTGGTATTACGCTCAATACGGGACGAACTGGGTTCGTCCTTTGCCGGGGTGATACTATCGGGAGGCGGCACGCCTCATTGACCGCTGTGTTGTCCTGGATGGAGAGCTGGCCATGGTTCCCTTTGCCTC
>CAZFKF010001260.1:0-2184 GCA_964518805.1 uncultured Planctomycetaceae bacterium
CGGCCCTGTTTAACCGATCTCGCTCGTGACGCTTGGCCGCATTCTGGCTGCCGCACCGTTCTTGGTCACGAATGCCACGCACTTGATCGCGTGGTGCATGCGGGCCACCGAAGCAGCTCAAACGCTGGCGACGTTGTCCTTCGGCGCACTGGCGGACGGTGCTGGCTTGGGAGGGACAAACTTGGGCGCGGTTGCGCCTTCGTAGTCTTCGTCGGACGTCCGCGTGGATCGACGTTTCTCCGATGAACCGTTCGACGTGGCGGCGTCGGAAGCGGTGGTAGGATTGGTGTTCACGTCCAGGGCCGAGGTGACCTCCGACGTGACCGACATGGCGGCCGAACGGATTTCGTCCTGGATGCTCTGTACGTTCTTGCGGAAATCGGCGAATTTCTTGCCGAACGAACGAGCCACGTCGGGCAATTTCTCGCCGAACAGCAGCACCGCCAGTGCGCCGATGATTCCCAGCGCGACCGGGCTAATGTCAAGAAAACCGATAGGTAGCACCATTCTCCCCCCCTGAGACCCAACAAGAACCTCGCCTCAAAGGTTCAGTGCTCCTTCTCCTTTTCGGTCTTCTCGCTCTTGGCCGAGCCATTGCCCTCAACTTCTGCCGAGGGCTTCTTCTTCTTTGGCTTGTCCGATTCTTCTTCGTCTTCGTCTTCGATCTCCGCGGCCGCCTTCTTCTTCCGCGGCCTCTCACCCTCTTCCTCGTCGTCCTCGCCGCCGCCCTCCAGGCCCTTCTTGAACTCTGTGACGCCGCGTCCGAGAGACCGCATCGCCGAAGGAAGCCGGTTGCCGAAGAGAACCAGCACGATGACCATGACGATAAGCCAATGAAATAGGCTCATGGAACCCATGGGTATACCTCGCAGAGCTGAAACGTAAGGAATGTTCGGACCGCCCGCGGGTAGTGCAGGGTCGTCGGCGGGGCGCTGATTCGCACGGGCGAATCACGCAGGCGGGCACATCCAATTCATTGTAATGTCACGGGATGCGATGTCAAACGGGGCAGCGATGGCCGTCGCCGCACTTACCTGCCGAGGGATACCCGTGTGGGGCCAATTCTACGCCGCCCTGGGGCTTCGGTCCCCGCGCTACAGTACCGGCAATACGCGACGGCCCGTCAATTCCGCCGCGCTATTGCCCCGCAGAGGCCTCTGAGGCGGTCTTTCCAACGGCGTTCAACGGGAGGAAGCGGTAGTGGGCCTCCAGGCAAAGCGTGGCCAGCGCGGTCGAATAGACCCGGCCGCCGTATCCGTCCCATCGGGTGGTTGGGTCCCAGCTCCCCGCTAGTTCTCCCGACGTGCGTTGGCTCGCTAGAAGCGTCTGCCGCATGGCGCCGGACCATCGCTTCCAGTAATCGCCTTGAAGCTGGTACATGGCGATGCTGCCATAGTACCAGTAGTACAAATTGGCGTTTCCCTCGCCCGGCAAATCCTTCAGCAGATGATCGCCCGCCTCTCGGGCCGTGGCGCTATCGCTCGAAAGCCCCAGGAAGAGCCGGCACGCTAATGCCTCTGCGGTCATGGGACGCGTGAATTCCTCGCCAGGTCGATAGGAAGCCAGCCCCTGATGGCGGCCGCCGGAAACGCTTTCCAGGAACCGCGATGCGCCTTGCCAGGTGCGCTGGGGGATGTCGATGCCAGCCATGCTCGCGCTTTTCAACGCCATGATCTGCCATCCAAATTGGCTCGTGTCGCCGGCTTCCCGCGCTCGATACCGCCATCCACCGCCATTGGGGTCCTGGGCAGCGAGGGTGTAGGACACGGCACGAGCGAGGGGGCGTCGGAGCTTCTCATCCCCTGTCATGCCGGCCAACTCACTCAGTGCGAGCGTCGCCATGCCGTGGCAATACATGAACTCGTAGAGCTGGCCATCGCCGCCCAAGTTACCGTCTTCGCCTTGCACACTCAGCAGGAAATCCAGACCGCGGCGCACGGTGGCCTTGTGCGAGCCCTCCCGATGCGTGTTCCCGGAGGCCGCGAACGCCAAGATCGCCAAGGCGGAAATCCCCGTATCCGCCTGGGCGCCGGCAGCCTGACGATCGCGCCCTGCTTCCATGATCTCCCGTCCGCCGCCATGTCGCTTGGCCACCCACCGGCCGTCACGCTCCTGGTTGTCGGCGGTCCACTTCAGACCGGCCTTGACCGCTGCCTCCAGTTCGGGCGTCGCACCCGCGCGCTC
>CAZFKF010001261.1:0-2184 GCA_964518805.1 uncultured Planctomycetaceae bacterium
TGCGTCAAGGAAAACAACCTGTCGCGCTCGCCGGAGATCCAGTACATCCGCGTGCTGGAGATGGAGAAGGGGAGCATCGACGTCGAGACCTCGAACCATCACTACGAACCCAAACAGGTTCCCAACCCCGACAAGTACTACATGCCCGTGCAGTGCCACCAGTGCGCCAAGCCCCCCTGCGTCAAGGTCTGCCCTGTCGAGGCCACCTGGCAGGAGAAGGACGGCATCGTGGTGATCGACTACGACTGGTGCATCGGCTGCCGGTACTGCGAGGCGGCCTGCCCCTACTGGGCGCGACGCTTCAACTTCGCCGAGCCCGAGATCCCCGTCGCCGAGTTCAATCCGGACGTCAGCTACCTCTCGAACCGGCCGCGGAGCAAAGGCGTGATGGAGAAGTGCACCTACTGTCTGCATCGCACCCGGGTCGGGCGATTGCCCGCGTGCCTGGAGGTCTGCCCCACGGGCTCGCGCAAGTTCGGCAACGTGCTCGATCCCGCCAGCGAGGTGGCCTACATTCTCCTGCACAAGCGGGTCTACGTGCTCAAGGAGGAGGTGGGCACGGTTCCGCGGTTCTTCTACTACTTCGACGAGCGCGGCAGTCGCTACAGCGAACCCATCGGAGGCGGCGCATGAAGCGATACCTCGTCTTCCTCTGGGACTGCTTCCGGCTGAGCTTCGTCGGCGACTGGCGCTATCACCTGTGGATGCTCCTCCTCACGCTCCTGACGCTATCCGGCGTGTACGCCTATTGCCAGCAATTGGTCAACGGCCTGATAACGACGGGCATGACGGACCAGGTCTCCTGGGGCCTCTACATCGCCAATTTCACGTACTTGGTGGGCCTGGCTGCTGCGGCCGCCATGCTGGTGATTCCCGTGTACGTGTACCGCAACCTCCACCTGCACGACGTGGTGATCTTCGGCGAGCTTCTGGCCGTGGCCGTGATCGTCATGTGCCTGCTGTTCGTCACCGTCGACTTGGGGCGTCCCGACCGCTTCATGCACCTTCTCTGGCGATTCAACTTTCCCCTCTCCATGCTCACCTGGGACGTGATCGCCCTGAACGGCTACCTGCTGCTCAACGTGCACATCTGCGGCTACCTGATCTACTGCGCGTATCGGGGCCGAACGCCGTCGAAGGCGTTTTACGTGCCGTTCGTGTTCATCGCGATCGTCTGGGCGGTGAGCATCCACACGGTCACGGCGTTCCTTTACGTGGGCCTGGGCGGGCGGCCGTTCTGGAACTCGGCGATCATCGCCCCGCGGTTCTTGGCCAGCGCGTTCGCGGCCGGACCGGCGTTCATCATCCTCACGCTGCAAATCGTGCGGCACTACACGCGCCACCGCGTGAGCGACGACGCCCTCTTGACCCTCCGCCGGATCGTCCAGGTGGCGATGCTCATCAACATGTTCCTCCTGGCCTGCGAGGTCTTCACCGAGTTCTACACCGATTCGCTGCATGTGGCCTCGGCGCGGTACCTTTACTTCGGCCTTCACGGGCGCCACGCCTTGGTGCCTTGGATTTGGAGCGCCGTGGGCCTGAACCTGCTGGCGACGGTGCTTTGGGTGCTGCCGGCCTCGCGGAGCCTGCGGCTGTTGAATTTGGCCTGCGTGGCGTCGATCGTGGGAATCTGGATCGAGAAGGGGATGGGCCTGATCGTCCCGGCCTTTGTCCCCACGCCGCTGGGCGAGATTGTCGAGTACGTACCCACGCCCCGCGAAGTCGTCATCTGCGTGGGAATCTGGGCCTTCGGCCTGCTCTTATACACGATCTTCGTCCGCGTCTCCGTGCCGGTGCTGGCGGGCGACGTGACCTACGACAAACGATTTGGCCAATCGCTGCCCGCGCACGCCGGCAGCCCAGCCAGGGAGTGAGCTTGCCATGAACGGACGTTTCTCGAACTCCTCTGCAGGACGGCTTCTCAAACGGTGCTCGCCGGCATTCCGTGCCGCCTTGCTGCTCGGGTCGCTCCTCGCGATGGCCGGCCCGGCCCGCGCCCAGGCCTGGGGCCTTCCGGCCATGTCGGCCGAGACCAAGGCCTGCGTCGAATGCCACAAGACGCTCAACCCGGGCATCTATCAGCAGTGGGGCAGCGGCAAGCACTACCGGGCCAACGTCGGCTGCTACGAGTGCCACATGGCCCAAGAGGGCGAGGCCGACGCCTACAAGCACGAGGGCCAATGG
>CAZFKF010001262.1:0-2182 GCA_964518805.1 uncultured Planctomycetaceae bacterium
AAGTTGAGTCCTTTGAGATGCGGGTGACGTACGTCGGCGAAGAGTCTTCCGGCGATCCGCAAGCCCATGGCATGAGCTATCGGATCGGCCTCGAACGGGTCAAGGAGTTCTTGCCGCAAGAGCGGGTCGAATTGCCGCACCACGGTTGGCTGGCGGCTCTGCTTCGCAGGACGCGTCCCAGATACCTTTCCTCGAATCTCGGCGTTGGGCTCATCTTGGCGGCCGTTGTGGCCTGCGCGCCCCTCGTCGTCCTCGTGCTGTTTCAGCACTTCGTTCACCAAGCATCGGGCGAGTCCGCTGCGGAGAACCGGGCACCCGAGCAGACGCTCGCACAGCCCGACGGCGTCGCTGCGAAGGCTGCGGCGTCCGGCCGTGAGCCGGGTTGGGCGGACTTCATCCGATTGCCGGGCGCCTCGGGATTCCTCGTCCCCTCGGTGATCCGGGAGCTTGCCCTGACCGAGGCGCAGCAACAGCAGATGCGTCGAATTGCCGCCAAGACCGAAGAGGCATTCCGCGGGTCCGTAGCCGAGTGGGAGCGAATGAGCCGTCAGGGACGAGCGCGCAGCCAAGCGGACCTTCTCAAAGCCGCTCGCAAAGAAGCAATCGATGCTCTCACGCCCGAGCAGCGCCTCAAGTACGAGGCCCGTGCCAGCGGCTCCACGCCGTAGCGTCGCCATACCAGCGGCACGGCACTGCTCGCCGAGCCCCCTCCCCGTGCCGCACATTCGGCACAGACCGGACGGCCGCCCCGAATCGTGCAACCGTGTTCATCGCAACCCGCGGATGCGGCGTTCAAGGCGGGCAAGGATCTCCTCGTCACTCGGGTACGCAGACCCAAGGACGGGCCGAAGGGGCAGCGGAATGCCGTCCATCCGGTATACGGTCCCAGTTGCGCTCACGCCGTACGGGGCCGAGGCAAAAGCAACCGTAGCATTCTGCGTGAAAGGCGTTTCCTTGGGGCCGATCGTGATGCGCGGAATCGACGCCAAATGCTCGCTCGCATCACGCGAGAGACCGGCCGTTGGATCCTCGGCAAGGATCAGGGCCGCGTCTACCTCCCGCCGTGCGAGCAGGTCATGGGCTGTGTACTCGCCCGGATTGAATCGCGGATAGCCTCGTGCGAAGTTCACTCCCAACGGGTAGCCCGTGCTCCACGCGAAAACGTTCTCGGCTCCGGTTGCGTTGCCGGCGCCGCACATCGGTTGGCATACGAAACGCGTGAACTGATTCATCTCGCGGGTCAAGGACAGCACGGCCTCGCCGACGAGATTCTTCCCACGGGACATGAGAAGGCCCACGCCGAAGAAGATCGCCCCGTACCGGGCACGCTTCATCCACTCCGCAAGATCCGCCCACGTAGCCAAGGGAAGCCCCGTGTCCGATTCAACTCGGGCAGGATCCAGTTCCAGCCCCTTGGCCAAGGCCCGGAGTGCCCAGAGGGCCTCGAAATCGCTCTCGGGTCTGATCTGCAGGGCAACGTCGGCGTCCTCGGCGGTTGCAGTCTTGCGCGCATCGACGACCACGCATGTCCGGTCGGCGCGACCGCGGGGTACGAACAGCCCTTGGGGCATCAGGGCGTAACGTGCGGCATGGCGCGGATGGCTCTCGGCCGGGTCAACGCCCCAGTAGATCACGAGGTCGGCGCGGTTCCGGATCTCGCCTAGCGTCGCCGTCACTTCGCCGATCGCCTCGAGCGCGGTCACGAAGGGACTGCTTTGCGAACTTGCGGCGAAATCCACCGTCCCGCCAATCCAATCCGCAATGGCCACGGCCCGACTCTGCGCTTCACACGTCGTCTCATTCAATCCGTAGACAAGCGGGTTCCGGGCTTCGGCAAGGATGCGGGCTGCCAGTTCAATTCCTTCTTCCAGTGACGCGGGCTGAGCCCGAATCGTGCACGCAGGACCGGGTGCATCGGGATGCCCGAAAAACCTCGCCTTTCCCAACGCACAGGCGTTCTCGGCTTCGACGATCCGATCGGCTTCGAGCACCAAATCGATGTCATCGCACATGCAACCGCAGCACGTGCAGACCGCGTCGGCGTGCGTGGTCCTGTTCGGGGCTTGCGCCATAGAATGCTTCTCCGCCGGAGGACAATCCCCCGGCTGCTGTATCATGCGTATTACAGTGGAAAGGTTAGGTAGGCTAGGGTGACTGTAGACGTTCTGTCGATCTTATGATC
>CAZFKF010001263.1:0-2181 GCA_964518805.1 uncultured Planctomycetaceae bacterium
CGCCGTTCACACCGCCAATCTCGAAAAGCTTCAGGATCAGGTTCTCCGCGCCAAGAAGGCCCAGGACCAGATGACCGAGTGGAACCGCCAGGCATTGCCCTCCGACGTGTCGCGAGCCGGGTCGCTCTATCAAGCGTGGCTGCTGGAAGCGGCCCGCAAGGCAGGGTTTCGCCAAACGAAGGTCGAGCCGGGCGAGGTCCGCACGCGCGGCGATTCGTGCCAGCAGCTTCCGTTCACGGTCCGCGGTCAGGCGTCGCTCGAAGAGATGGTCAAGTTCCTCTACGATTTCTACTCGTCCGGGCACTTGCACCAGATCCGCCGCCTCACGCTCCGGCCCATCGAGAAGTCGAAGGATCTGGACGCCGTGATCACGGTCGAGGCCCTGTCGCTGGCATCGGCGGATCGCAAGGACCAACTCACGCAAGTCCCGTCGAAACGCCTTGAGTTGGCCAACCTGGACGAGTATCGCAAGGCCATCGTGGAGCGCAACATCATGTCGCCGCCACGGCCGCCGGTCATCCCTCCTCCCAGCAAGCCCGCCGAACCCGAGAAAGTCGCTGAGCCGTTCGACGCCAGCCGGTTCGCCTACATCACGGGGATCGTCGAGGTGAACGGCGAGCCGCAGGTGTGGGTGAAGGCCCGCACCACGGACGACAAGTACCAACTCCGTCGCGGCGAGAAGTTCCAGATGGGGCCGTTCAGCGCCACGATCGCCCGCATCGACCCACGCAGTGTGGAAGTCGAGGTCGACGGTCGCCGGCACACGATTCCGCTGGGCAGTAGCGTGCGCGGCGCGGAAGCGGACGCGAAGTCGACGGAAGCCCCCAAGCCAAAACCGGAACGCGAAGGCCCGAAGGCTGAAGGCCGGGGGCCGAGGCCCGAAGGCATGGAGCCGAAAGGCGAAGGCGGCGCTCCGCGGCCTGAGGGACGACGACGACGTGATCGCAACTTCCCGCGACCCGATGGCGGGGATCAAAAGGGCGACGAGGGACTGCAAAAAGGCCCGGGCAACGGGCCGCCTCCCGAGGGCCGAGTCCGCGTCTCCGATGCCCGCTCGGGGTGATCCTGGTCCGTCTTGATCGACTCTTGGAGCACCGAATCGCGTCTGGTGTTGCGCTCGCAGAGCCTGCCGCGGAGTCTGTCCTGTCCGGCGCGACTACGCGGCCTCGGATGTGACCGCGGCGGATTGTCTGCCTCGGAGATGGGCACGCGTGCCGTCGCGGATCTGGTCGAGGAACCGGGCAAGTCCTTCGCGGAGCATGGGCATCGGGCGATTCAACTCCCGGCGGGCCTGGCTCGAATCCAGCGAAGTCTCACTCAACCGGGCCGTCGCCGACCGCTTGTCGTCCTCCCCGCGGAGGGAAAGAGCCGGCCGCGGCTGGCCAGCCAGCGAAGCCAATTCGTGGGCAAACCGACGCGCGCTAGTCCGCTCTGCTCCGGCGATATGACGCACTCCACAAAGCCCCTGCCGGTACGCCTGCCACAACAGGCTCGCCAGATCGGTCGCCAGGATGGGCGTGGCATGGGCCTCGGGATCGATCGGGTAGGAGAGCCCTTCGGCGGCTGCCAGCCAGGCGCGTTCGGCAAACGACGGCTGCTCCTCGCAAGGGCTCCAACCGTAAGCGCACGTGCGAACGACCAACGCCCCGGAACCGTCCACGGCCTTCAAGACGGCGTTCGCCACACGGACCACGGGATGTCGGACCGCCGGGGACGATGATTCGCTGTGAAAGAGGTGCGGCCCGGCAAAGACGGCGTCCGTCGTGAGCACCGTCAGGCGAGCCTCCAGGCGTTGAGCTTCCCGCACCAGGCATCGGCAGATCGCCCTTTCCTGCGCGGCCGGCGGCAGTCGCTGTTCGCCCGGGGCGTCTGCGAAATCCCAGCGTGGCCGCGCCAAGGGGCCGCAATGGATGATCCAGTGCGGCTTCTCCTCGCGAACATGACGCGTAAGGGTGCTCGTGCCTGTCCCGTCCCAGCGTTCAACCTGACCATTGGGAAGTGCGACGGGAGTGTCGTGGTATAAGCCGATCACGCTCGCCCGGCGGAGCAGCCCGTACGCGACGTTCCCGCCGATCGGCCCGTCGACACCAGTCACCAGAAGCCGAAGCGCTCCGCCGCGAAGAGTCGGGGACCCGAATGTCTCGGCGTCCCATGGTCCGTTCATCATGCGTGAGATTCCCG
>CAZFKF010001264.1:0-2178 GCA_964518805.1 uncultured Planctomycetaceae bacterium
TATCGGCGGGCGGGCCACACGGTGAAGATGGTATCGCTGACCGACGGCAGCGCGGGCCACCATGAGAAACCGCGCGAACAGCTAGCGGGCATCCGTCGTCAGGAGGCCGCGGCCGCGGCGGCCGTGGCCGGCGCGACCTACGAGGTGTGGGATACTCCCGACGGCGAACTGTTGCCGACGCTGGAGGTTCGCTGCCGCGTCATCCGCGAGATTCGCGCGTTCGCCCCCGATCTCGTGCTGACGCACCGGCTGTACGACTACCATCCCGACCATCGGGCCACGGCCCAGGCCGTGCAAGACGCCTCCTTCCTAGTGCGCGTGCCGCACGTCGTGCCCGAGGTGCCGCCGCTGAGAAACGACCCGGTGGTGGCCTACCTGCCGGACCTGTTCACGCGGCCCTGCGCCCTTGCCGCCGACGTGGTGCTCGACATCGCCGAGCATGTGGACGCGGTCGCTGCCATGCTGGCCTGCCATCGCTCCCAGGTGTTCGAGTGGCTCCCATGGCTCGATGGGATATCGGATCGGGTCCCGGAGGACCCGTCGCAGCGCGCAGTGTGGGTCCGCGATTGGTATGCCGCGGCCATTCGCCCGAGGGCGGATCGCTTCCGCCAGGATCTGATCGCCGCGCACGGCGAGGCCCGCGGCCGGGAGATCGAGTACGCCGAAGTCTTCGAAATCAGCCCCTACGCCGGCCGCGCCGACCGCCCGACGCTGCTGAGACTGTTCCCGTCAGCGGAAGTTCGATAGACTCCGGCAACGAACCGCACCGTGGGTTATGCTTCAGCATGACCGCTTTCCGTATCGCCCTCCAAACAAGGAGGTTATGCTGAAGCATAATCGACGAGAGGGCTACGGGGGTGTTGCGACAGGAGCGTGGTGATTGGACGTTGCTTGGAATTCGAGGATCCGATGCCGGCCCGGCCCGTGCTTGAAGCCACCCCACTTCCGCAGTAAAATCCATTGCAAAGGCAGGTGGTTTCCATGACCGTGCACGATTCAGCGTTAGGGGACTTTGACTCTCCCGAGACCGAGGTCGTCTCCCCGCGGAGAATGACCGAAGAGGAGTTTGTAGCTTGGTGCGACGAGGACACCCGGGCCGAATGGGTCGACGGAGAAGTCGTCATGATGTCGCCGATGAGCGATCCGCATAGCGACGTGGCGAGTTGGCTCGGGAGCGTGCTGAGGATCTTCGTCGAAGAGCACGACCTCGGTGTGGTTCGCCCCGAGATGCAGGCGCGTCTTGTCGGGCTGCGGCGGCGGCGCGTGCCGGACCTGTGGTTCGTGACCAAAGAACGCGAGGGGCTCATCGATCGCGCCTGCCTCGACGGGCCGCCGGACCTCGCCGTGGAGATCGTCTCGCCGGACAGCGCGGGCCGAGACTGGCGCGAGAAGTACTTGGAGTACGAGGCCGCGGGCGTGCGTGAGTATTGGGTGATCGACCCGGCGTCCCAACACATGGAAGCCTATGCGTTGGCCGCTGCGGCGCCTGAGCCCGGCCAACCGCCCGCTACACGGTACCGCCGATTGTCGGAAGAGGACGGAGTAATCGCGTCGGTCGTGCTGTCCGGGCTTCGCCTGCGGGTCAATTGGCTTTGGCCCCAGACACGCGTGAAGGTGCTGGAGGCGTTAGCGCAGATGGGGGTGCGAGGTAGGAGTTAGAAGGAGCAACGCGGGATGGTGGATGACTTGTTCTCCGTGAGGGGCCAGATCGTTTTGGTGTCCGGGGCGAGCCGGGGGATTGGCCGGGCCATTGCCCAGGCGTTTGCCGAGCGCGGGGCCTCGGTGGTGATCACAGGCCGGGTGGCGGAAACGCTCGACGAAACGGCCCGGCAAATCTGCCCACCCGGCGGCACCGTGCGGCCCATGGTCTGCGACGCGGCCGACGCCAAGGCCCTCCAGAAATTGGCCGACGACGTCGTCGCCGAGTTCGGGCGCATCGACACGTTGGTCAACTGCGCGGGCGTGAACAAGCGGATGCGGGTCGAGAAGTACGACGAAGCGACCTACGACTTCATCACCAACGTCAACATCCGCGGCGCGTTCTTCCTCTCGCTGGCCGTGGGCCGGCACATGATCGAGGCCCGCAGCGGCAACCAGATCAACGTCGATTCGATCAACAGCCACCGCCCCTTGCGGCGCGTCGCTCCTTACGCGATGAGTAAGGCCGCAATGAGCCAG
>CAZFKF010001265.1:0-2178 GCA_964518805.1 uncultured Planctomycetaceae bacterium
TGCGCGATAAATTCCGAGAGGTGCAACTTGTCGATTCGGCTGGAGAATGTTAGTCTACTCGCGTGCTTCTTCCGATGAGAATTGCGAAGGTGTCGTGGCCGCACCGCGTTCTCTCGCTCGCGGCGACGTTCGCGTTCTTCTCGGGCTGGCTTTTCGGGTTCGGATTCTTTCGTTCCTGTATTCTCTTCAGGAGGTCGACCCATGAAGCGGCGTGTGTGGAAGTGGCCGGCATTTACGCTGGTCGAACTGTTGGTCGTGATCGCGATCATCGGCATTCTCATTGCCCTGCTCTTGCCCGCGGTACAAGCCGCGCGCGAGGCAGCGCGGCGATCGCAGTGCAGCAACAACCTCAAGCAGTACGGTTTGGCACTGCACAACTACTACGACGTGAACAAGATGATGCCGGTGGGCGGTGTGAGCTTCGGCACTCACATGGGCGCCAACTGCACCGGCAGCAGTCCAAACAAGTACTGCCTGGAGTGGGACACGGGGGAAACAAGCCCGTGCATCGGCTGGCAAGTCCGTATTCTGCCCTTCGCCGAACAGGGCCAGATTTACAACGCCGTCGCGTCTCAGGGCGATCGGCAACACGTCCGGTATGCTGACGTTTCGATCAACGGTCAACCCGCGCGACTCACGAAAGTCCCCTACTCCCGCTGTCCATCCGACGGTGCCGCGGACAGTCGCGACTCGAACTGGGCGCAATCCAACTATTCAGGCAGCTTGGGCTCTACGAGAACGCCGTCGAACAACGCCGCCTGTCAACCGTGGATCACCCCGGGGGTGAACTACGAGAGTCCCGGCGGAACGGCAGACCACGGGAACACGACGGATCACATTCCTGGTTGGGGCGGCAAGAATGAAATCTCGGGCATGTTCGGCCGCTTGGGAATCAACATCACGTTCTCAGATGTGACCGATGGAACGTCGAATGTGATCTGCGTCGGCGAGATCCTTCCCGCCTGCCACGACCACACGGGCGGATGGTGGTACTACAACGGCATGGCCAACGCCCACGCCTCGACGTCGGCCCCGATCAACGAGTTCAATACCTGCGGGGTCGGCGGCCCCAAGCGGATTACCAATCCCGCCTGCACAAGCATGGACAACTGGAACTACACCTGGGGGTTCAAGTCGATGCACCCCGGTGGTGCTCAGTTCCTTCTTACGGACGGTAGCGCACGCTTCCTTTCCGAGACGATCAATTACGCTACGTACCAGCGATTGGGCGGACGCAGGGACGGGCAGCCCGTAGGCGACTTCTAACGGGTGTCGGCGTAGCAAACGAAAATGTTCGCTTCTGGACCGGCTCGCACCCGCGGGACCACCGCGAGGAGTTGGGTGTCTCGCGATGGCGATGCCGGTCTGTTTCCCCTTGGAGCGTCGGGGTCAATTTCACACGTCTGTAGATGGGAGGACAACACGTGGTTCACCAACTCGCAAGTCGGCTGACGGTGTGTTTTTTGGTGGTCGCTTTCGCAGGCTGCGGCGGCGAGGCCGGTCCCAAGCTCGTTCCGGTCAAAGGCACCGTGAAATTCAAGGGCGCCCCCTTGGCCGACGCCGACGTGACGTTCATGAGTGACAGCGGCCAACTGGCCATTGGAAGAACCGATGCCCAGGGCCAGTACACGCTCTCTTCCGCAGGAAGACCGGGCGCGCCGACTGGGCCGTACAAGGTTGGAATCGCCAAGTACGAGAACAAGACGATGACCGGTACGACGGGCGCCAAACCGGAAGACATGGCGAAGATGATGTCGATGAAGACAAAATCAATACCCACGGTCAAAAGCGAGTTGCCCGAGAAGTACTCCGCGCCTCCGACCAGCGGCCTGAGCGCTACGGTGACGGGCGATGCCGCGAAGAACAACTTCGATTTCGATTTGACCGAGTGAGAGCGCAGGTGACGTCCGCAACGAAAGAGCCGCGACCAGCGTTCGCGGCTCTTTCGCACTCGGACGATCTCGAGGGTGGCCGAATTGCCCCAGACGCGTCTTCCCCTGTATCGGCTGCTGTTTTGGGGAACCGTTCTTGTGGTTCTGATTTGCGCGGCAGTCGTGGTCTGGCCACGGTTCCGCTTGATGCGGGACATCGCGGAGGTTCGCTCTGCGCTGGCACGCGGGGACATGGATGCGGCGCTGCACGGCGTGGAAAGGGCCGTCACGGTGGGGCCGAACTCGG
>CAZFKF010001266.1:0-2171 GCA_964518805.1 uncultured Planctomycetaceae bacterium
TGTCGGTGTCGATGTAGACGTTGACCGCGCGCAGCCGTCCGCCCACCAGGATCACCGCACCCACCCCGTTGATGCTCTCGAGGTCTTCCTTGATCGTCTTGCGGGCGATCTCGGTGATTTCCTGCATGGGGCGCTGGCCGGAGACGGCGATTTGCATCACCGGCATGGCGTTCAGGTCGACCTTGTCGATGACCGGGGCGTCGGTGCCCACCGGCAGCAGGCTGACGATGGTGGAGATCTTGTCGCGGACCTCCTGGGCGGCCACGTCGCGCGGCTTCTCCATGACGAACTGGACGATGATCTGCGAGATGCCCTCCTTGGTGGTCGAACGCAGCTCGTCGATGCCGTTGACCGTGTTGATGATCTCTTCGAGCGGCTTGGTGACGCTCGTTTCCATCTCTTCGACGCTCGCCCCCTTCAGGGTCGTGGTGACGACGACGATGGGCATATCGACGTTGGGCAGCAGGTCCACGCCCAGCCGGCTGTGGCCCACCAGCCCCAGCACGATCGGCGCAGAGACCAACATCACGGTGAAGACGGGCCGCTTGATGCAGAGATCCCAGAGACTCATGGGTAGAGGCGAGGGGTTAGGGATTGGGGGCTAGGGATCGGAGGCCGGAGATCAGTGGTCCGCGGTCCGTCGTTCATTTTTCATTCGTTTCTTTCACCCGGACCGGCACGCCTTCGGCCAGCTTCTCGACGCCGCTGGTAATCACCTTGTCGTCGAGTCGCAATTCGGGGCTGTTCGCCCGGACCACTTCGAGCCAGCCTTGGCCTTGCAGTCCCGGGGTTACCAACACGGCGTGCGCCTTTCCGTCGCGGAGGACAAAGACCTTGGTCGAGCCGACGAAGGTGACGACGGATTCGAGGGGCACGGCCCACGCCTGGGGGTCCTCGTGGGTGAGGACATCGACCTTGCCGAACCCGCCCGCCTTCAGATCGCGCTTGGCGTTGTCCACGCGCACCTCGACCTCGAAGGTCCGGCTGATGCGATCGACCATCGGATTGACGCGCGTCACCAGGCCGGGAAAGACGCGATCGGGGTAGGCTTCGACGCGAATCTCGGCCCGCTGGCCCACCTTGACCTGTCCCACGTAGCGCTCGGGCACCGCCGAGATCATTTTGAGCACCTTGTCCATGACGAGTTGGAAGGCGGCGGAGGAACTCCCGGGCGAGTCTTTGACCATTTCGCCTTCGGTCACTTTGCGTTCGACCACCGCGTACTCGGGGTCCGCCGGCATTCCCTCGCGCCTGGTGGGCGTGGGCACGACGACCTTGGTGTACTTCAGCTTGCGCTCGGCGATCCTCAAGAGGACGAGCCGGTGCTTGATCCCCGCCACCACGGACTGGGCGTCCATTTGCGCCTGGATCCGCGAGGTGAGCGCGACCTGGTAGTCGGTGGCCCGCTGTTCGTATTCCTCTTCGCTCAGCGAGCGTTTGTCGCGGAGCTGCTTGGCCCGCTCCATGCGGCTCTTGGCGTTGTCTTCCTGCTCCTTGGCGCGGAGCACGGTGGGCAACTTGTTGATGTCGAAGCCGCTGCGAAGCACGGCCAGGATCTTCTCCGGCTTGAAGTCCTCCTCCGACGGGATCGGGAGCCCGATCCGCGTGGCTTCGAGTTCCAAGGCGCGGCGGGTCTCCTCCACGACCAACTCGTAGTCGATCGGATCGATCTCCAGCAGGACGTCGCCCGGGCGGACCACGTCGCCGACTTCGCGAAACACCTTGCCCACGCGGCCGGAGACCTCGGCCATGACCGTCACTTCGTCGTAGCCCGAGAAGGTGCCGACCACCTGGACCGAGCGCTGCACTTTGCGCGGCACGATGGCGCCGACGGTCACGGGCACGGCGGCCGGCTCGCTCGCCGGAGTCTTCTCGGCGTCCCCGGCGCCGGCCTTGCTCGCGGCAACGGCCTCGTGGCGATGCGACGACAGTCCGCGGCCGCCCAGGATGGCCCCGGCCACCACGACGATTCCGCCGGCGATGAGCCACCATGTGCTGTGCAGTTTCGAGAAGGTCATTATCGAGACTCGTAAGGCTTGGGTTTGACGGTCGCGGAAACGTTGCCAAGAGAGCAACAGGTTACGGTCACTTCACCCGGCGGCGTTTGCGCTCGGATTCCGAAAGCACACCGTGGAGCGCGAGGTCGAGCAGGTCCTCCGCCTGCTCGTCCG
>CAZFKF010001267.1:0-2169 GCA_964518805.1 uncultured Planctomycetaceae bacterium
CTGGCAGTTGATCGTCAAGGACATGCGCGGCAGCCGGATCGCGACGCTCAATTCGTGGTCGATGACGGTCTACGGCACCGCGCCGCAAGCCGGAAATCGTCCGCAACTGGTGGCCGTCATTCCCAAGGCCGGAGCGACGCTCGCCTCGGGTGAGGTGCTCACCGAGGCTCCCCAGGAACTGGTGCTGCGATTCAGCGAAGGGCAGCAGTTCAGCAGCACGGCATCCAACCTATCGACAGGCATCCGGTTGGTGCGGAGCGGCGGTTTTGGGGACGGATTCGGCACGAACGGGTCGAGTGCGGACATCGACGTACCCATTGGGTCGGTGACCGTTGGCGACAATCCCAACGAAGTCGTGCTTCGATTCGCCGAGGCCTTGCCGAACGACTCGTACCAACTCACCGTTTACGGCATCGGGGCCACTCCGCTGAAGAACGCCAGCGGCGCGCCCTTCAAGGGAATCGACCCCAATGGCAACCAGACGTTGCGGTTCTCGCTTGACCTCGCGCCGGAAGTCACCGCGGTCGTTCCGCAGCCGGTCACACGGATCCCGCTTCAAAATGCGACGGGCCAGTACTATTCGGTAATCGATATTCCCTCGACGGCGACCGGCGCGTCGCTGCACGGAAAGGCGTTCACGGTCGGGGGCCAGTCCTTCACGATTACCACCGGCAGTCCTACCAGTCAGCAGATTCAGGTGGGTGTGAACGATTCCGCCGCAGTCGTGGCCGGCAAGATCCGCGCCCGGATCCACGCCTTGAACCTGCCGAATGTGGACGTCGTCGACGGCGCAGTCTACGACTACGCGCAGTGGCCGCGGCGCGTGGCCTTCATCGGCCGGGGACTTCCAGACTTGCGCATCGGCGCCGACGGGACCGTGTACGACGCGAACGTTTACGTAGACGTCAAGACCAGCGGTTTCACCTTCGTCAACAGCCAACTGTCGCAGGACAAGAAGGCGATCGAGGTCTATTTCAGCGAACACCTCAACCAGGCGTTGGCCAAGACGGCCGCGTTCTACACGTTGATCGCCGTGAACGCACCGGGGGAGCCCAACGACGACTATCGCGTGCCGACGAGCGAGATCCTTTGGGTCGATTACAGTTCGGTCAACGGGATCTACAAGGCCACGTTGCACTTCAGCAACGATCTCGACGCGTATTCGACGCCGGGCGGCCTGGCCGACGCGCACAGTTTCCGTCTTCGCATCGGCAGCGAGTTCAAGGAGAACAACAGCGGGGTCGCGACCACGGTCTGGAACGCTCCTGCAGGCGACACGGCTGCGGTCACCGGCAATTCCGCGTTCGCCGGAGCGATTCTGTTGGACGGGACCGGCGGGAATCCCAATCTGAGCGACGCTGCCAGTCCCCAAAGCCTGGTGATCTCGGGCTTGATTCAGCCGCCCTCGGACGATACGTACAACATGCCATGGCCGGGCAGCACCGCGGATCCGGGCGTCCGTCTCCTGCCGCCGAACAAGAAGCTGACCGGGGAAAACCACGTTGGCGGAAGCGATGGGACGGCTGGCGTCGGGACGATCACCTATAGCTTCCCCGCCGTGTACTACGGCCGAGAGGCGCCGTATGCCGGGCAGGCGTTCTCCAATCAGATCAATGAGCCCCAGAAGCAGCGTGCCCGCGAGATCTTCGAACTGTTCAGCAAGTATCTTGGCGTGCAATTCAAGGAGGTCGCGTCAGGCGGGCTGCAGATCGTGACGGGCGACATTCGCGCCGTCGACCCGGTCATGGGCAACAAGGCGAGCGGGATTGCCGGCGGCGGCATCGTCGTCATGAACAGCAGCGTGGCGTGGAACGATAGCTACGGCGGCAGTTGGTTCGGGACGGCGTTCCACGAAATCGGCCACATCCTGGGCTATGCGCACGACTACGATTTGCCGAACGCGACGAGCGTGATGGGCGCTAAGGGACCGCCGAATTACACCACCGAGCCGGTCTATCCGCCGCCGACCGACGTCATCCATGGGCAGTACATGATGCGGCCGGACAGCCGCGACATCGACGTGTACAAGTTCAACGTCGCCGCCGCCGGGACGTTCAGCGCCGAAACCATCGCCCAGCGCCTTCAGCAGTCCAGCTCGCTGGACACGCTGCTAACCCTCTACAACGCCAATCACGAAGTCGTCGCCCGCAGCGACGACTATTTCGGCAA
>CAZFKF010001268.1:0-2163 GCA_964518805.1 uncultured Planctomycetaceae bacterium
CGGCATGACCTCAGGCATGCCGGGAATGGGCCCGGGTATGGGTTCGACGCGAGCGAAAAGACCGACGGGCAGCTCGATGCCTGGCATGGGGGGCGGCTCGATGCCTGGTATGGCGAGCGCCTCAATGCCCCGTATGCCCTCGACGGGAATGGCCGGCATGCCGGGGATGATGCCGGGCGGCTCGAAGGGCGGTTACCCCTCCCCAGGCAAGTCTGGTTCGATGCGTTCCCCCACCATGCCTTCGGGGGTGTCGGGCATGTCCGGCATGAAGACTGGCGGCGGGGGCGAAGAGTCGGAGACGATGATTCCCGTCCGTAAGTTCGATTTCACCGTTCAGTTCGTGTGGCAGCCTACGACTCCCTCGGAGCGGCGGAAGAAACGCGCCGAGGCGGCCGCGGCATCGCCCGATGCCGCGGGCCCGGCTTCACCGGCAGCAGCTTCACCGGCAGCAGCTTCACCGGCAGCGGCTTCACCGGCAGCGGCTTCACCGGCAGCCAAGACTGATGCCCCTGCTGCGGCTCCCACCAAGTAGGTCAATTACCAACGCGATCGTTCCTGCGGCAATCAACGCCTGATGAGGTAGTGGCATGGACCAGGTCAAGCAAATCCTCGCCGTTGTCAAGAAGCAGCACTTCTGGGTCCTCGCCGGGATCGTGCTGATCGTCGGCCTCGGGGCCTGGCACTTCGCCGTAGCCAAGCTTGCCGATCAATACAAGCAGCGGGAAACCAAGCTCAACGGCGATCGCAAGTCGGTTCAGGACATTGCCCGGCAGGCGGATCCACCGAACCAGAAAGTCGTCGACGCTATCGACGCCGCGCATAAGTCGCTCAAGGACGAAGTCTACAAGGCGTGGATCGCCCTGTACCAGATTCAGAAAGAGAACAACCCCTGGCCGTCGGTGCTTGGCGCGAGTTTCGTCGAGGCCGCCGAAGCACTCAAGCCGGGTGAGAACTACCTGAAACCGGGTGAGGAATTCAAGGACCCCATGTATCTGGAGGTCTACCACAACTTCATCAAAGACTACTTGCCAAAACTGGGGTTGATCATCGACGCCCGCGAGTACCAATCGGTCCGCGACGCACGCTTTCCCGAGAAGGGGGGGAAGAGACGCGCGGTAGCCAAGAAATTTGAGAGGAAGAAGCCCGGAGAGAACAAGGCCGATGGCGACAAGAAGAAGGCCGCAGCAGACGAAGCTGGTGAGGATGAAATCGTCGGCAAGGTGGTCTGGGAACCGGGCAACGAGCAGATGATACGCCAACAGTTTGAATGGCCGGCCAGACCAACCACGCTGGAAGTGCTCATCGCCCAAGAGAATCTGTGGATCTACGAGGCGCTGCTCCGCATCGTTCGCGATACGAACGAGGGCGTCAACAGCTACTACAAAGCGCCCGTGAAGGTGATCTACAGCCTGGAGATTGGCCGCGAGGCCGCCGCAGCGCTGTCCAGCGGACGCGGTGGATCGAGTATGGGAATGTCCGGGATGCCGGGCATGAGCGGGATGCCCGGGATGGGAGGGATGCCCGGGATGGGCGGTATGCCCGGGATGGGAGGGATGCCCGGGATGGGAGGATCGTCAGGGTATCCGATGGGACCAGGAATGGCGTCATCGGGGAGTGCATCTTCTGGAGCAACGGCCACTGCTCCCACATCCCCCCAGGAATTGGTGGCTAGTAACCTCCTGAATTTCCGCTACATCGATCCCAAGCGACAACCGCTGGCCTACGGGTCGGAACCCGAACCCAAGCTGTTCAAGATGATGCCCGTGCGCATGGTCCTCTTGGTCGATCAACGACGGATACCGCGATTGTTGGCCCAGTGCGCCAACTCGAGTATGCCGGTCGAGGTGACGCGGGTCATCTTGAATCCGGATCAGGTCCAGCCGTTGAATTTGGCCGGCCCTTCGCAAAGCGGTCCTGGGATGCCGGGGATGCCAGGCGGATCGGGCGCGTCGCCGACGATGCCTGGCATGCCAGGCATGTCGGGAGGCATGGGGTACGCGATGCCAGGCGGCCGAGGCGGCTCGATGCCTGGATCCATGCCGGGGGGCGGCGCGTCAAAGGGCGGGATGTCGGGGCGGACCATGTCAGGGCCCGGAATGCCCGGCGCCGGATCAGGGGCCGACGAAGAAACCCCTTGGGACATGAAGGTCGAGATTCAGGGAG
>CAZFKF010001269.1:0-2160 GCA_964518805.1 uncultured Planctomycetaceae bacterium
TTGGGCAGAACCACGAGCGTGGGGCGGCCTGGGTGGAGGCGAGAGAGGCGGGCAGGCTGATCAGTGGCTCGCTCTTGGCTGGTTGGCGCGGGCCTCGATGCGCGCTCGGGCGCGGCGAAGTCGCTTCGCATCGGAGAGCATTTCCTTCTCCGCGATGCGATCGTCACGGATGGAGTTCGGATGGGTCAGCGCCCAGCGGTCCGGCAGGAGGTCGAGGAGGTATGCCGAGCCGGGTTCGAGGTCGGCAGGATGATTCTGTCGGGCGTCGGCGAGTTTTCGCAACACGTCTTCCAAGTAGTCGTTGATCACTAGGTGGTGACGATGCGCGCTGCTGACGACGCTGTACATTTGGAAACGGCCCGCCGCCGCGCGGGGATGCCCAAGGAAGAGCCAGTTGCTGCGGCCGACGGTCAACGGCCGAATCGTCTGTTCCGATTGGTCGTTGTCGATGGGAATCCTCGCGTCGCTCAAGTACACCTGCAAGGCCGACCATTGGTTTCGCAAGTAACCCAGGGCTTCGCCAATCGCGCTTCGGGGCAATGCCCGTTTCGCCGCGTCGCTCTGGAGCCATCGGCCCATGCGGTTCCAGACCGGCACCGCCTCACGCTGACGCAGTCCCCACCTCGCGCCGGCGTCGAGCGTCTTGCCGCGTTCCTCGATGTCGTACAACTGCCGGTAGAACGAGATCGCCTGCGACGCCAGGATCGGATCGTTCGACTCGGCCTTCACGAACTCGCGTCGCGCATGCGCATTGCAACTCGCGTGAATGATCCGCCCGCCGGAACGCTGCTCCAGCCGCGCGTTCGCCCCGCAGGCGTCGCCCACGAAGACGCCGCGGTACGTGGCCAGATGATCGTCGATCACCGCATTCTGATGCCCAAGCGACCAGTGGAACACGTTGTACGGAGCCAGACCATCCAGGCCCGTGTACAACCAGGCGTAACTGGTGGCCGAACCCGGAGGGCCGGTGCTCGACGGCACGCCCGATGCCAACGCCTGGCGAAGACGGCTGCGTTTGCCGAGCATCGCCAGTTCCTCCTCGCCCAGCGCCCCACGCAACAGCACCGTCACTGTCGTGTCGTCCCCCAGCAGAATCGGCTGAGAAAGCAACAGACGCCACATCTGCTGGTGCAACGGGCCGATCGTCTCCACGGCGTAGTTGATCAAGTCGTTCACCGTGGACCGGCTCGGGAACCAGCCGCACTGCGCGAACCAGTCCTGCTCGCGATACGTCGGCATGTGGAAGCCGAACTTCATCCCCGCCACCGCCGCCACAACGCTGAAGTCGTACCGCGAGCCCTCGACGATCGACAGCGGCACCGCCGCGCTTTTCACGCCTTGCTCGGGCTCGCCCGCCACCACGTACTGCGGCCGCTCGATGACCTCCACGTACATGTGCGGCTTCTCGAACCGCAGCCGCTCGGTCACCTTGACCCCGATGCACTTCAAGCCTTGCTTCTCTTCCTCCGACAGATCGATCTGACGCACGCGCCGTTCCAGGTGCGAAGGGAACTGCTCCTTGCGGCCCCGCTTCTGTTGCCGGGCCTTGCGCCGCGCCTCCAGACGGCGAATCAACTCCTCATCGATCGCCTCGTCCGCCTTCGCCTGGGCCGTAATGATCTCCTGCTCTTCCACGCTCGGCGACTCGGCGGGCTCGTCGGGGAAATTCAAGTGCCGCTGATCCGGAGACTCGCTGCGACGCTCGCTCCGCCGTCCCCAGAGCATGTCCACCAGCCGCTTGTTGGCGGCTTCCAGTTCCGCCACCCGCTGGCGAAGCGCGTCGCGGTCCTCGGTGAGGATCCGCGTGGCGTCGACCAACGCCTCGTAATCGCGGCGAATTGCTCCGAGCTCTTCCAGAGTCCGCTGCTGGAGGGTACGCATCGAGGCAAGTGCGTCGACCAGCGCTTCGCTGCGTTTTTCGCTCTCCTGCAATTGTTCCGTAAGCAGCGTGACATCCATGATGCCTCCATGATAACGATTCTGCGAAGAAGTCAAGAAGAAAAACGAGCAAGGGCTCAAGACAACCACGCGCGTGCGTTGTTGCTTGAGCCCTTGCGAGCCGTGCCAAGAACCAACGGTTTTACGGGACGGCGACCTGATAACGCTTGCGGCGTTTGACGCTTTGAAGATCAACGCCGCCGAGCATCATGGCGAGCGTCA
>CAZFKF010001270.1:0-2160 GCA_964518805.1 uncultured Planctomycetaceae bacterium
GATCCAACTGCATTTGATCCTGCGCGGGCATCCGCTTGAAGTTCTCGGCCTTGCCACTCCACGCGGCGCGGACCTGGCCCTGCGTAGCGGCCTCGTCCATGGCCTTCTTGGCCCAGGAACCGGTGACCACGTAATCGGCCGATTTCCCGGACCCTCGCAAAAGGTTCATGGGCACCATGCCAAACTGCAGCAGCGCACCTCCTTGAAGGAATAGTACCTGGTACCCAGTTGGAATGGCAAGCAGTCTGCGGAGGTTCGCCTCGGCCTGCTCGATGATCGCGCCAAAAGCCTTGCTACGGTGGCTGATTTCCAGGATCGAGATACCCACACCCGGCAAGGCCACCAAATCGCGTTGGGCCTCTTCGAGGACGGACAGAGGCAACATGGCAGGACCGGGTGAGAAGTTGTAGACACGATTCTCCATTTTATCCACCTTAACAGAGCAAGGGCTTTACCAGGGAAATCGTCGACCGACAGCCATGGCCAGTAGGGGGGTAAATCGGAATCCTGTCCGCGGCGAAGCGGCTGGAGTCTTGCGGCCGGCCTTCGAGATCGAGAACGTTAGTCTAACCGAATTGGTCGTGATGTGGAGGTACCCCCCTATCACCACGTTTGGGCCGAGCGGCGCGTTCTCCCACGGACCGGGGGTGTGCTATATGGCGCAACATCACCCCCTCCAGTAGAACAGGTACCGCCCAGGGGGACGGCGCGGTACGATAGTACACCATCACGGGGCTTCATTGGAGAGAGCGATATGGCGACTGCGGTTGGGGTTCGCAGCGGCTTCGTGCGGACCGTTCGCGGTGATCTCCCCCAGGGGGACGTCGGGTTCACACATTGCCACGAGCACACATTTATACTTCCCGGTCCCAGCTCGCGGGTGAATGGGGATCTGCTGTTGGACGACTTGGAAAAGACCACGGCTGAGCTGGCCGAGTACTTTGCGTCGGGAGGCCGGACGGTCGTCGATGCCCAGCCGATCGGGCCCGAACGTGCCCCAAGGCTTCAACGCATGGCCTCGGAGCGATCGGGCGTTCACATCGTGGCTGCCACCGGCTTCCATCGTGCAGTCTTCTATGAGGAGGGGCATTTTCGTTTTCATGAGACCGCCGAGCAACTCGCTGCGCGCCTGGTCGCCGAGGTCACGGAAGGAATGATCCAGTACGACGCGACGGGCGAAGGCGAAGCGACGGACGTGCGCGCGGGGATTCTCAAATTCGCGTCGGACCACCACCACATCGACGCCCAAGCCCGCAAGGCGGCCGAGGCGGTCGCCATGGCCCACCTCCGCACCGGTGCGCCGATCCTGACCCACACCGAATTCGGCACCTGCGGCCTGGAACAGATCGCCTTGTTCCGATCGTTCGGCGTTCATCCGTCGGCGCTGTTGATCAGCCATCTCGACCGGAATCCGGACCTCGGCCTGCACGAGGAGATCGCCGGCACCGGGGCCTATCTCGTGTACGACGGCGTGTCGCGCGTCAAGTATCATCCCGATTCGACGATCGTCGAGTTGATCTGCGGCCTCGCCCAGGCGGGGCACGTGTCGCGCATTCTCTTGGGAATGGACATGGGTCCGCGGAGCATGTGGCGATCGTACGGCGGCGGGCCGGGAATGACCTACTTGGGAAACGTGTTCCTCCGCGGCCTCCGCATGGCGGGCATGGGCAACGAGCAGATCGGCATGCTTGTCGAGTGCAATCCGGCGGCGGCCCTGTCGTTCCGACGCCGCGCCGCGTGACAGGGCTGCGATCGCGGCACCCTTGACAAAGGCCCTTTGACGCGCATAGATTGACGTGGGCCTCTGCGCGACCCGTCGGCCAGCGCAGCGCCCACCTCGAGGCGGATGGCGGCGTCGTTTCCTCGGCGGAAGCGGACACGGCGCGGAGAGTCGTCGGTCTTGAGGTTCTTTCGTTTGGCGAGTCTTGTCTTGGGGAGCGGGCCATGAAAGTCGTTCACTACGAGAGCATTCCTCTAGCGACCGTGGAGACCGAAGGAGCGATCGGGGCCAGGAGTCGCTGCCTGATCGGCGAACCGGACGGCGCGCCGAGCTTTTCCATGCGGCAGTTCGAAATCGCGCCGGGCGGCTGCACCCCCAAACATACGCACGGCCACGAGCACGAGGTGTTCGTGCTCGAAGGGACCGCCGTGGTCCTGATG
>CAZFKF010001271.1:0-2157 GCA_964518805.1 uncultured Planctomycetaceae bacterium
TCATCGCCCGGACGACGGCCTCGCGATCGGCAAACCCCATGCGGATCGCCAGGAAGCCCATCAGGAGACCGTGATCGGCAAGTTCCGGCATCTGTGACTCCTCGCGTGTCCTCTCATTCATTATAGAACACCCCCATGGCCGCTGCTCGGCGCGAGAGGCTCCGCGTGCAGCGACCGACTTCTCGTGGCCACCCTTGCCCGGCGCGGCTTCCACCTGTCAGAATGACGCCGGAACGAACCCCATCCCATCACGCGGATGGAAAGACGAACCTTGGTCTGGAGGATGAACGATGCAGTATTCTCGATCGATTTCAATTGCGTTGGCCGTGCTGCTGGGCGCGGTCCTTTGGCTGCCGAGGCACGCAATGGGGGCAGAGCCTGCTGCTGCGGCCTGCTGGCCGTTCTTCGTGTTTGACAACGGCCTGCATGGCATTCAGAACCCACCCAAACTGCTCAAGGAATTGGGCTATGCCGGCATGGGCGCTAGCGGCCTTAAGGTCGGCGACCTCGTCAAGCAGTACGAGCAAGCAGGCATGAAGGTCTTCAGCACCTACGTGGGCTGCCAATTGGACAAGACGCCGAACTACGACCCGCAGTTCAAAGAAGCGATCGCGGAACTCAAAGGGACCGGCGTCATCCTCTGGCTGACGGTCCTCGGCGGCAAGTATGGTCAGGAAGACGAAAAGGCCGCGTCCGTGGTCCGCGAGATCGCCGACTTGGCCGAGCCAGCAGGCCTGCGCATCGCCCTCTACCCGCACACCGGGTTCTACGTGGCCACGACCGCCGACGCCCTCCGCGTGGTCAAGAGAGTCGATCGCAAGAACGTCGGGGCGACGATCAACCTGTGCCACGAACTAATGACGGACCAGGGACCGAAACTCGATGCGACGATTCGCGAGGCAGCCCCACACCTATTTCTCGTTTCCATCAACGGAGCCGACGTGAAGCGGCCGGGTTACAGTTGGGACCGCCTGATTCAGCCCCTCGGGCGGGGCGATTTCGACGTCTGCGCATTCCTCCAGAAACTCAAGGAGGCAGGCTACACAGGTCCGATCGGCCAGCAGTGCTACGCCGTGCCCGGCGATGCGGCTGCGAACCTGAAACAGTCCATCGCCGCCTGGCGTCGCTACTGCGTCCGTTTAGGGCTTCGCGAGGATGCGCCCAAATAGCGAGATCCAGAGGCGCCGGAGAGAATGGGGTGGCCGCTCAGCCAAGTGACGTGGCTCGAAGGCAAGAAAAAACAGGCAAGAAAGGTTATCTAGGAGACCCACTGGCCGCGGCTTCGCGAGTCTGACGGCTTCTGCTTCTTTTCCGACTTCTTTTCGTTATCTCCTCGTTTTTCTCAAGGGACGCGCTGAAGACTGTCGATAATGCCGCCACAACCGCGAACGACCGCGCCGTGCAGGGGGGGACCTGTGCTGAAGAAGTTGTCCCAATGCGTGTTTCGTTGCAGTCACGCCCTCTCACGGTAAGCTCCCGCCAGGAAGCTCCGACGTTTGCTTCTTTGGTGGCTACCCTGTTGGTGGCAGGATGCCTCGTGCAGGCGGCATCAGCCCAGGGACCCGCTCCCGAGTACTCGGGGTCGACGATCTCACAGAATCAGGGATCACGGGCCAGACCCGTCTGGAGTCCGGTCCGTTCGGCGTCGGGGCCTCAATTCGACCCCGGCTACCAACAGCCGGCCGTTGCAGCGAATCAGGGCCGTCCGCTCCCTTCTCCTGGGTATGACGATGGTTCTGTCCGGCGGTGGGTTGTGGCGAACCAGCCCAGCGCCAGGCTCGCCCAGCGGCCCATGGCGAGCAGCGTCGGAGAATACCAGGAACCGTCCCAGACGTATGCCGACGAATCCGGCGGAATGTACTATCCCGAGGGCAATGCGGGCCCCGAGGGTTACGCCGGAGGTTGCGCCCCGCGTTGCCGCCCTGGCCTCGGCCGATTCGATGGAGGGTATGGAGGCTGCTGTGGGCTCTTCGATCCCGCGAATTGCGCACTCAACGGGCATTTGTGGTTCCGCGGAGAGTACCTGCTGTGGTGGACCAAGGCCATGAACGCGCCGGTGCTGGTCACCTCGGGCCCGACCACCGCCGCAGTAGGCATTGCCGGGGTGATCGGTCGGACGGGCACGAGCGTCGAGTTCGGCGACGAAGGAATCGGTGG
>CAZFKF010001272.1:0-2156 GCA_964518805.1 uncultured Planctomycetaceae bacterium
CGTTTCGAACAGGGCGCTGACCGCGTAATGGGCCGTCACGCGGTTCCAGTCGATCGCCATGGGCTTCACCCACTTCTCGTAGATGACGCGTCCGTCGCCGTGTTCCGGAAGATTGCTCTTGGCCAGCTTCAGTCGTTCGAGGAAGTCGGCCTCCACGCGACCGTCGAACAGTTCCTCGGCGAGTTGGATGACCCGCCCGCTGTATTGAATGACTTGCACCGTCTCAATGCCCGTGAGCTCGTCGAAGAACCAGCCGCAACTGGTGTACATGAGCATGGCATGGCGCTGCAATTCGAGCAGCTTCAACGCCGCGATCTTCTCGCCGTCTGCCAGTTCGCGGGTGGCATGCCGGGCCAGGAATCGCTCGACGTTTTCCGCAGAGCGGTCGAGGATGACGTCGACGTATTGATCTCGCGCGGCCCAAGGGTCGCGAAGCAACTCTCCGGCAGTCTTCTCGTATCGGGGGGCCATTTCGTCCCGCAGCCAATCCAGGCTCTCGCGCAGGGGACCGCGCCACGCCTGGTTCCAGCCGGCTCGGCCCGAATTGCAGCCGCAGTCGGCCCGCCACCGCTCCACGCCATGCGTACAACTCCACGCGGTGTTTTCTGCGATCTCAACCTCCTGCTCCGGAGGATGACTTTCGAGATACTGCCCGTAATTCGTCAGCCGGGCGACCTGCTGCTCTTCGATGACTTGCAGGGCATAGGCCAACGCCATATCGCCGTGCGCGTGGTGGTGTCCGTAGCTCTCGCCGTCCGTGGCGATGTGCACCAACTGAGGCCAATCCCGGACGTCGGAGAACGCACCAGCCAGCCGGCTGACCAAGTTCTCCCCCTTCGCGAGAAGCTTCTCGAAGGCCAGGGCTTGTGAGATGGGGCCATCGTAGAAGAAGACGCTGATCGTTCGGCCCGAGGGCAGGTTCTGGAGGTATGGCCTCGTCGGGTCGATGTGTCCCCCCCCGGCGTCTTGCCACGCTTCTTCGCCGAGAGGACGCCACCGCGTCGCTTGGTAGGGCGAGAGGATCGTAAACCGGATGCCGAGTTCCGCGAGGATGTCCAGACTCTCCAGGTCCACGGCGGTCTCTGGAAGCCACATCCCTTCCGGTGACCGCTGGAATCGACGCTCGAAGTCGCGGATGCCCCAAATCGCCTGCGTGTACTTGTCGCGCCGATTGGCCAAGGGAAGGATCATGTGGTTGTAGGCCTGGGCCAGGGCCGATCCGTGCCCGCCGAAGTTCTTGCGACTCTCGGCGTCGGCTTCGAGGATGCACTGATAGACCTCTGGGCTGTTGACCTCAAGCCACGACAAGAGCGTAGGACCGAAGTTGAAGCTCATCTTGGCATAGTTGTTGACAAGCCTTACGATCCGCCCCTCGCCGTCCATGATCCGAGCGACGGCATTGGGCGCATAACACTCGGCCGTGACCCGTTCGTTCCAGTCGTGGTGCGGATAGGCGGAATCCTGCAGCTCGACCGCTTCGAGCCACGGGTTCTCCCGCGGAGGCTGGTAGAAATGGCCGTGGATGCAAATGTACCTCTCCATTTCAATCCTCCTCCCTTGACAGAACGACAGCTTGCCGAGCGCCAAGCGCGAGCGAGACCGTCCCTGCGGAGGCGATTCGCCGATTGACTCTGCTGCCGGGACCGTGCCACTTCTCGTCCGCGGAATCGAGGACGACGCGCCACGTACCCGCCGGGATTTCTCCGTGCCATTGCATTCCGTCGCCAAAATGATACAGGGCCGCGAAATGGTCGTCGGCGTGCCAGCGGCGCACGACCAGAGTCTTCTCTGCCTCGTACGCAAGTGCGATGGTTTGATGCTTGTTCGGCATGGCCAGCGCGGGGACGGTCTTGCGAAGCCGGATCAACTCGCGGTAGAACTCCCGCAACGCCGCCTGTTGCGGCCTCTTGAGCCGTTCACGATCGAGCATCGACCGGCGGAACGTGCTTTCCGCCTGCGGGTCGGGCACTTCCCCGTGCCAGGCGAAGGCGGCAAATTCCTCACGACGGCCGCGGCGAACCGCCTCGATCAACCCGCGGTCCGAGTGATCGACGAAGTAGAGGAACGGAGCAACCTCTCCGTATTCCTCTCCCATAAACAGCAGAGGCACATAGGGCGAGAGAAGGACTACCGCGGCGGCGAGTTTCAGCGACTCG